>CACLRR010000016.1 GCA_902609415.1 uncultured Chlamydiae bacterium | reverse complement strand
TACGACGACCTCATCATGAGTATAGATGGTATAGTTTGAGTCAATAGCAAGTGTGAGGAGATAGAGGTAGACACTGTCGTTATGAATATCAATATGCCTTTTTCTAGCGTCTTGGATCTCGCAAATTCTACTGACTTCTCCAATAATTTTACCGTTGAGTTTAACTCTTGTATTTAAGCTGATATCACTAATATTTGTGAATCGAACAAGTATTTTTTGTCCTCCATCACCAATAGAGGGTTCTACAAAAAAGACCATTAAAAGGATAAGAAGTGTTGCGATAACTACAAATAGTCCAATAATTAAGTTTTTTACTTGAGCAGTTTTATCCATCTTTTTTCCTTAGTCTATTGGGTTCAGTACCAATTAGGCTTCTATATTTAAGGATTGTAGGGTGATCGATATTGATAAAATTTATAGGTGTATCTAGGTATTTAATTTTTCCCTCATCCAGTAGAGCTATTCTGTCTGATACGTAAAGCGCTGTTTGATAATCGTGAGTAACTACAATAGCTGTAAAGTTTCTACTCTTTTGTGTTTCAACGATGAGTTCATTAATAGTTTGTCCAGTGAGAACGTCTAAACCTGTTGTAGGTTCATCGAAAATCATAATAGTGGGGTTGTAGACCATCGCTCTCGCAAGAGCAGCTCTTTTTTTCATGCCACCAGATAGACTTGAAGGGTAGAGATCATCTGTTCCCTCAAGTCCTACATCCGCCATAATTTCTTGAACTCGTTCTCTTATTTCCTTATCAGACAGTTCTTTTTTGCTCTTTGCATCTCTTCTATGTTCTGTTAGATAGAAGCCAATATTTTCTGAGATGGTAAGAGAGTCAAAGAGTGCTCCTGACTGGAAAAGCATTCCAATTTGTTTAAGCTCTGAAAAAAGGGCTTCTCCATGAAGAAGGGAAATATTTGTATTGTTAATGAAACATGAACCGCTTTCAGGTTTAAGAAGACCTATGATGCAATTAAGAAGAACGCTTTTTCCTGCGCCTGATCTCCCTAATATTGTAACGATTTCTTTATCCTTAACTGTTAGAGAGAGCTCATTTAATACGGGGTTACTTCCAAAGCTTTTTTTGATTTTTTCGATTCTAATCACGCAGATAATCCTTGGTTGATTATTGAGTGGAGAAGGTGAAGGCTAAGTGTAAGGAAAAAGTTAACAAAGAGAATAATGACATAACTAATAACTACTGCAGATGTTGTACTCCTTCCAACACCTGAAGCTCCTCCTCTAGTTTCGATTCCTTTATAGCAAGCTACTGTGATTATAATGATGCTAAAGATCAGTGACTTAATCATACCAATGAAAATATCAAAGTAGTCTATATAAAGTGGGATGGGATCAAAGTAGGCTGCAGGAGCCATGTGAAAGAGGTAGATAGAGATAAAATAGCCGCCTGCTACACCCATCATGATTGAGTAGATGGTAAGAAGTGGAAACATGATCATGGCAGCTATCATTCTTGGAGCTAATAGGTATTTATAGGGATCAACACCCATTGTTTGTAGGGCTTTAATCTGTTCAGAGACACGCATGGTACCCAACTCTGCTGTAATAGAAGCACCTACTCTTCCTGTAACCATAAAGGCTGTAAGTATAGGGCCTAATTCAGTAAGCATTGCGGTAGAAACTAAAACCCCTGTAATTGAGCTAAGTCCTTTGTCTGATAGTTGATAGAAAGCTTGAGCTGCAAGTACAAGTCCTGTTGAGACTCCTGTTAGCGAAACCACACTTAGAGACATTACGCCCATTGTATAGAGTTGTTCTCTAATGTGTCTCCAACTAGGAGGACGACTGATTGTAGTATATAGAATCTTGTATGAGAAACAGACATATCTTCCAATAGACACAAAAAATCCTTGAGTTATAGGAAGTGTAGTGGAGCTCATAAAATACCTAGTTTGTCAGTATGGTGATACTGACAAACTAATAGCATAATAACTTTTTTTATAACATTGTTTATTTTGAGGCGATTTGGCTCATAAGCTGATGGATCAGTTGTTGTATTCTATCCATTGTCTCTACGATGGTTCTATTAGACTGGAGTGCCTCTTGGGATTTTGATGAATGGTCATCCATTTGTCTTTGAAGCCTTGCAATCTCGTTATCTATTTCCCCAATCTTCTTTTGTATAAAAACGGATTGTCCACATTTTGAAATACCATCACCTAGTTTTTCTAGAGTTTCCCACGTGCCTTTAAGCTCCAATAAACCAGCGTCTGCAGCTGGGTTTTGGTTACAACCTAGAGCGATGGCTCCAATAGCAACTCCAACAAGACCTATTGCATGCCAAAGAGTGGATCTGTTCATAGTGCTAGTTTTCTCGTTTGATTTATAATAGTGGTGTAGAAAATCTAATTCTTTAGACTTAGCGCTATGGAGACGAAGATTTAAATTTCTCTCATCAAGTTGGCTTTTGACGTGATTAAAATCTCTAGTGAACAAATTATTATCTTCAAACTCATTCTCCTCTTCTGATAGAGTAGGGAAGGTGAGTCTTTGTAGTTGTTCTGCTTTAATAATATGTTCTACAGGCATAGATTCTCCTTTTATCCGCGCATATCAGCGGCGATTTGTTTATTTAAGTTTATTTGTTCTAAGGCTCTTATGATTAATTGTCTTATTTCATCAATAAAATTTTGGTAGGAGTGGTGAAAGGAAGAGTTTGTGTTTTTCTCTAATTGTTTGATCACACTTTGTTCTGTCTGTGTTTTAGAAAGATCCTCTTCATGTTTTGATGATTTCATGTCGTGAATAATTTGCATTGTTTTAGCACTTGAAGAAACAAGTCCAATGGCAATAAGTGAAATTTGTTTTGCAAAGTCAACTGTCTGATTGGTTGTAGCAAATCCGTAGGTGCCACCACCAAAAGCCATGAGAGAACCCAAGATAGTTAGGCTTGCTGCAAGTTTTGGAAAAGAGTCAAATTCGTTAAGTGCTTTAGCTGCAACAAATGCTGTTGATGAGCCTAGGATAAGAGACCCTGGGATGATGTTTCCAGAGGCAATGAGACTGACACCTGTGGCAATGGAAATAGCTGTGAGCATATAGGAGCTAATTGAGCAGACACTCTCCCACCATGTTGCGTTATTATTGTCTTTTAGGATTTGTTGCATTTGCTCTCTAGATGATATAAGTTGATCTATTTTCATCTTTTCGAGCTGCTCTTGAGACTGCTTGATAAACTGATCATTTGGATTAGCAGCTAACCTGGTATATATAAGAACAGGGTTTATATTTCTTTCTGGAGTTTTTGGTGGATCGATCTGTAGTTTCCTTGGAGGAGGGACTGTAATAGGGGATACTGCTGCACTATCTAGATAAGGGAGTTGGTGAGAATCGACCTGTTTTGATGAAAAGAGCTCTGGGAAGGTTAGGGAAGGATCTTCAGTATGTGTTATCCTATTAATTGAACCCATTTATTAATTCTCCTCCTGCCATGTGCTATTTAGTAAATTTATCTCAGTCATGATCTCTTTGTCCTCTTTTTTTGTTCTTATTTTTGCAGACTCAAGGGCTGTGAGAGCTTTTTTTCTATTGCCTAAAGAGAAGAGACACTCTGCTGCACGGATATGGTATACAGGATCTGTATCATCAAGAATGCAGAGCATGCTCCATGGTAGAAGAGCCTCTTCATATTTTTTAGAAAGTTGTAGGGAGATTGCAAAGCTATTCCAGTATTTGAGTGACAGAGGTTTGGCGACAACAATCTTTCTAAAGATAGATTCAGCGCGCTCAAATTCGTTATTTTGATAGAGCCCAAATCCTAGTTGGTAGAGGGTGTCGATATCCTCTTGCTTAAGATCTTTGGGGAGAATACCATTGTTATTTTCAAGCCGTTTTTGAATTTCTTCAAGGGCGCTATCTAGTATTTTTGGATGCATTAATTGCTCTCCCATAGGTGCCTTTTTTATTTTCCCATCCAGTTAACAGCTGTCTTGCTGTCATTTGCCCGAAAACCAATCATAGAGGCCATGGTTGTGTGTTGGTAGTTTGTGGCGTCTTCTTCTATCTCTCGTTGAAGTTGTGTAGTTAGTCGGTTGTTGTGGAGCTCTAGTATGTCAGATTTTGTAATCATCTCTTGTAGGTCTGCTTCAGTAGCAGCTTCCATATTAATACTAGAGGAAAAAACATCTAGTTCCAATTTCATCTTTCGTTTTTCAGCAGCACTTATATCGCCTTTTTGCTCTATAATGTGGTCAATAATTTTATCGAATTTTTCAAGATCTTCTTTAGAGAAAAATTTCTCAGCTGTCAGATCTACTGAGCCATCTTTAAGTGCTTTTTGAATAGCTCTTTGCAGTTTGAGTTTAGCTTCATGAATATGCCTGAGGTGATCGTGATTATGATCTAGATTGTCTCCTAGGGCATCCATCTTGCCTGCGTGACTTTCATCGCACGTAACCTGCCACTGGGCAGCTAATAGACCCATCGGAACTGTTGTGTCTGTGGAGCGTGTATTGGCCATTTTTTATCACCTCTCTCATCATATTTATTATTAAATTTACACGAATTACAATTTATTCTCAAGATATTCAGTATTAATGACTAATTTGACTATGAATAAAATATTAATTATTGTATTTTCACTGAAATCATGAGGCTTATTTATGAGATGTAAAAAAATATTTGAAGATGCAAAAAGTGTCATCCCTGGAGGGGTAAACTCCCCAATTAGGGCATTTAAGGCATTAGGTATTGACCCAATTATAGCAGACAGGGGGGATGGTGCCTATCTTTACGATGCCGATAATAATCGCTATATTGATTATTGCATGAGCTTTGGGGCGATGCTATTAGGTCATGCAAGAGGTGAAGTAGTTCGCTCTGTATCAAAAAGAGCTGGGCTAGGAAGCTCTTTTGGGCTTACAACTCAAGGTGAGGTAGAGCTTGCACAGAAGATAATTTCGAAAGTCTCTTTTGTAGAGAAGGTGAGATTTGTAAATTCTGGTACTGAAGCTACCATGACAGCAGTAAGACTTGCAAGGGGAGCGACAAAGAAAAAAGCGGTAATACGTTTTATTGAGTGTTATCATGGACATGCGGATCTATTTATTGATAAAGCTGGGAGTTATTTAGCTAATGAGGATTTTCCAAATGACCGTTCTGGTATTAATACAAGTGATGTTTTTGTTGTAACCTTTAATGATAGAGACAGTGTAATTAGTGCGGTAAAGAGCATAGGAGAAGATCTTTCAGCTATTATAGTTGAGCCTTTTCCAGCAAATAATGGATTGATTATTCCTAGGCCTGATTTTTTAAATCTATTGAGAATATTGTGTAATGAAACAGGTGCCCTTTTAATATTTGATGAAGTGATTTCAGGTTTTCGTCTTGGATTAGGTATGGGAGCTGCAAGTATAGCAGGAGTTGATCCAGATATTGTTACTTATGGAAAAGTAATAGGGGGTGGGTATCCTGTAGCTGCAGTTGGCGGATTAGCTGTGATTATGGATCACCTTATGCCGGAAGGAAGTGTCTTTCAGGCGGGAACCCTTTCAGGAAATAGTGTGGCAATGGCAGCCGGATTAACTACTCTTGAGATTCTTGAAAATGGGGACTATACAAAACTACTTATATTAGTGGATAGGCTAGCTAGGGAGGTAAATGGTGCTTTTAAAATCTATGGCCTTGAAGGGGAAGTTGTTTCACAAGACTCCATCTTTTGGATCAATTTTGGTAAGAAAAATTTTGATCGTTTTCGAAGGTTTTATCAAAGGATGCTTACAAAGGGGATTTATTTCTCTCCTCATTCAGTGGAAGTAAACTTTCTTTCTTTTGCACACACTCTTGAGGATGTGGAGTACACGGTGGAGCAAATCGTTGACTTTATAAGGATAGAGGCAGATAATAACTCGCAATGAAACGATTATTTATAACTTTAATCATACTAGTGTCAACTACTCTTTTTTCTGCTGAAAGAAGGGGGCATATTCTTATTGATAAGGAAATTAACAGGGCAACTTTACTGCATGTAAAAGAATCCCTTAATTTTTTCGAAAAAGAGGGTATAGAGCGTGTAATTGTTGAGATTAACACTCCTGGTGGAGAGGTTGATAGTGCAGTTAAAATAGCTCGAAGCTTTATAGAGTCACCCTTAGAGATTAGTGCTTATATTAATGATTGGGCAATTTCTGCTGGTGCGTTGATTGCTTATAGTATTTCTGAAGTAAGAGCATCACCTACTGCAATAGTGGGTGCCTCTGAACCTGTGCATCAGGATGGTCAACAATTAGTGACAGCTTCTGAAAAGATAAATTCTGTTATGCGCGCACAGATGGCAACACTTGCTTTGCATTCAAAGAGAGATCCTTTGATAGCTAAGGCAATGGTGGATAAGGATGTTGTGATCATAGAAAAAGATGGCAATATAGTTGAGGTTAAAAATGGTGATGTAGGTGAGAATGATCATCTCATTTCAGAAAAAGGAAAGCTTCTAACCCTTTATGGGGAAGATTTGATCAAGTTTCAGGTCATTGATCACGTAAGTAGTACAATCGATGAAATATTAGAAGGAGATCAGCTTATTTCCTATAATAGCATGAAACTAGGTTTCATTAAGAGCCTTGCACATCCTATTATCCTATCGGCCCTTACCATCTTGTGCATGGGTGGTCTTTATTTTGAGTGCCAAAGTCCTGGGTTTGGGCTTTTTGGAGCTATAGGACTTACATCTGCGATGCTCTTAGCATTTGTTCATTTTTCTCTTGAACTCTTTTCATACATGCAATTAGGCTTTGTTCTTCTTGGGATTTTATTTCTTCTGTTGGAGATTTTTGTGATACCAGGTTTTGGAGTGGTAGGAGTAATGGGTCTAGTCTCTATTTTAGGGGGTATTGTTTTACTCACCCCTTCAATTGATGGTGTTATCGTAATAGGAGATCGAATTGCAACACTTTCTATGACTCTAGTAATTTTCTCTGTTATCTTGCTGCTTTTCCATCGCCATATTCTTAAGTTTTTTACTAGAAATAGTCCACTTGTTCTTCGTCAAAAGGAAGAGACATCCATAGAAAGTGAGATGCAGGAGCTTGTTGGAAGAAGGTTTACTAAACATACTGATTTACGACCATGTGGAATGATTTCTGTTGAAGGACGTATGCTAGAGGCTACGTCAGATAAGGGATATATATCTTCTAGTGCACAGATTGAGGTTATAAGGGTTAAAGGGAATAAGCTTATAGTAAGGCAGGTATAGAATGATTTTAACATGTATATTAATTAGTATTGGAGCATTTCTTATCATTTTAGAGAGAAAAATGGGTAGTGGTATTTTTGCTACTGTAGGTACATTTGTAACACTTGCGGGAGCAGGCTCTGCCTTTTATGTAGGGAGCTACTTCGGAATAATGGCAACAGTTGTATCGGCAGTGCAAATTCCCGTCCTGATAAGGAGCGTTTATTTGGAGAGAAAAATTAAAAAAATTAAAAAGAGGATATGATTAATGGAAACGATATCAGGATTAGGGATGTTATTTGTCTCTTTAGCAATTGTTTTACTTGTCTTTTTAGTAGTGGCAGGGAGATTTATTAGCCTTTGGTTTCAAGCATTTGTTTCGGGGGCTCATCTCTCTATTTTATCAATTATTGGGATAAGTCTTAGAAAAATATCACCTAAAGTGATTGTTACAGCATATATTACTTTGCACAAGGCAGGACTAGATAAGATCACTTCTTCTGATCTAGAAACTCATTATTTAGCAGGTGGTCATATAGAGGAAGTAGTTAGGGCTTGTATTGCAGCAAGGAAGGCAAATATCAAGTTAAGTTGGGAGCAGGCAACAGCGATTGACTTGGCGGGAAGAGATGTTTTCGATGCTGTGAGAACGTCTGTAAATCCAAAGGTGATTGATTGTCCACAAGCAGCTGGAAAGTACATCTCTGCAGTAGCTAAAAATGGAATTGAGCTTCTAACCAGAACAAGAGTGACTGTGAGAACTAATATTGGTCAGCTTGTAGGAGGAGCTACAGAAGAGACTGTGATTGCAAGAGTTGGAGAAGGAATTGTAAATGCTATTGGTTCTGCGGATTCACATTATGATGTATTAAAAAATCCTCAAAGAGTCTCAGAGTTAGTGCTAGAAAAAGGTTTAGATGCGCAGACAGCATTTGAGATTCTTTCTATTGATATAGCTGATATTACAGTGGGATCAAACATTGGGGCTGTTTTACAGTCAGAGCAGGCGCAAGCAGATATGAAGGTAGCTCAAGCTAAGGCTGAGGGTAGAAAGTCGATGGCTATAGCTGAGGAGCAGGAAAATATTGCTAAGATCAAAGCTGCAGAAGCTGGGATTCCGATGGCAATTGCTAAAGCTTTTGAGACAGGTAATCTTGGAATTTTTGATTATCAGAAACTTAAAAATATTGAAGCTGATACAAAGATGCGTCAGGCACTTTCATCTGAGGGTGAAATAGAGGAGATTCTTGAGACAAATACAAAGACTGTGAAGGTTTAGATGGATTTTATCGCTGAGGGTTCTTCGAGCCCTCTTATGACATTACTGTTTTTAGCATTTACCTTTCTTATAAATATACTTTTAGGGAGTAAAAAAAGAAAAAAAGAGACTCACCAAGAGTTTCAAGAAGTTGTCGAGCCTAAGATAACTCCCCAATCTGAAATAACAAGGGTCGCAAGACCCTTGACTCCACGTACACAGATTAAGAAGGAGGAAAAGGTTAAAACGAGAGTTAGATTGCGAAGAAAAAATCATCAGAAGCTGCTTTGCCAGCTTATGAAAACTCAAGTGATAATGAACCCAAAATGGAAGGATAGTGATGGAAGTAACTAAATTGACTGATAGAGAGCTTGCTACTATTGCGACTAGGGTGACTGTTTCTGACTACATTCCATCTGAACTTGATAGATACACTGATCAGCAGATTATGCAATTAGCTTATGTTATTTTGTTGAAAGATCCAGGAGTGAGTCGTGACAAACAACTCGCTCCTTTATTGCCACGTCTAAAAAGAATCAAAGCCACTAGCAAAGAAAATATCCCACATAATTTAGATTATCAGCAGGTTACAGCAAATGGATGCTGCTCATTATTTGCTAAATGTTTAGGTCGATTTAGAACCTTGGAAGTAGCCCAAAATGACGTCGGACAAGTGTATTAATTGTCTCTACTGAGAGTTGATTTCCATACTGGGTTTCAATATCTTCGTATGCTCTTGTTACTTTTTCAATTTGATATCTCAGTATAGAAGCAACTTTCCTAGCAGGATAGTTATGTTGAACAGACCCCTGTAGTAGATTTCGAGCAATAGCCGAAATTACATCATCTTTTGTCAATCTAGGTGATTCGGGAGGTGATTCTAGAGCAGCTTCTACCCCGTTAATTTGTAGATTTGGTACCGCCATAATTATATACCTTGGTTGAATTTTCATTTCAATTATATGTTTGTTTTGATTAAAGAGCAATATAGTTTGTTTTTTTATTCTAATTTGCGATTTATTATGGCTATGAGATGCTATGGTATTGACCTGAAGGATAGAAGGTATGTGTGTTATATTTTTTTTTAATTGAATTCACACCAAGTTTTAATTTTATTTTGAAGTGATATAATATTTTATTTAACTGATTAGTTGGTTTCATCAGTGATAATGGGATCAAGAGAGGCTATTCTTTGTACATCAAGTTTAGACTCAGAGATTAGAACCTTTTTACCACCAACCTCTACTAAAAAGAGAGTGGTATTGTGCCCTATACTACGACATTCAATAACCTTAATTAGGTTTTTTTTATTTAGCTGGAGTGTTTGCTTCGATGAGAAGAGCTTTATGCAGTAAACTACAATAAGGATTAAAATAATAATGATAAAGATAGAGATAAGAAGTTTTTGAAATTGAGTTTTGTAGTCTATTGGCTCAAGCATCTGTTCCTGTTGAGTCGCAGAAGGAGCAGTTTCTTCTGTTTCTACCGCTGCTAGAGGAGAAATAAATAGAAAGAGTAGGAGAAATTTTCTCAGCATTATTTTTATCCTTTTGAATACATTATGGAATCTGCTATTATATTATCATGAATATTTTTGCTTCTGATATAGATCATACACTTACATGTATTAATCACACTATTTCCACTGATGTTAAGTTATATTTGCAATCAATGCAAGAAAAAGGCTGGGTGATCGTTTTCCTTACTGGAAGAAACTATATGTCTGCCAAGAGGATTTTGAAAGGCATGAATTTTCCTTTTTATCTGGGAACACTAAATGG
This sequence comes from uncultured Chlamydiae bacterium, assembly GCA_902609415.1. Classification (GTDB taxonomy): domain Bacteria; phylum Chlamydiota; class Chlamydiia; order Chlamydiales; family CACLRR01; genus CACLRR01. The sequence continues at coordinate 12,101 of CACLRR010000016.1, read as the reverse complement.
TTCGGAGATGTTTTCGATGCCTGAGGGTATACCACCAGATAGTAATAGGATAGAGCCTCCTATAGAAGAGAGGCTTTTTACTAGGATGATAGGTCCAAATGAGGTTAGAAAATTAGATTCTCTTTTCAATAAAGAAAGTTATAAATCTGATTTTCTAATATTAGATACCCACGAGTCTGATAATGCCTATTATCGGTTAAGAGGATGGGATAAAGAATTAGTTGGTCATATTGAAAATCTTAAGGCAGTAAATAACCACAACTTTGTTCAGTGTGAGGATTTTTCAGAAAAAGAATTCAATCGAGCTCTTGCATGTAAAACTTTTGGTTCCAGATTTGATATGCTAAGGGTTATTGAAGAGATTAGGGATAGGGCAATTGAGGTTGATGTTAGTTGTACAGTTGATGTGTTTCATCCTAGTAATTTTGTATTATTGATATCAGCTTATGGCGTGAACAAGGGATCAGCGCTAAGAAGACTTATAGAGCTAAAAAAATTAGAAGGTAAGATTGTAGCTGCTGGCGATGATCAAAATGATGTTTCTATGCTAAGGCTAGCTGATTTAAGGATTGCTATTAGACCAAAAGTAGAGGAATTAAAGGATCTAGCAACAGTTGTTACTGACAGTATTATTGATGGTTTGAGGCAGTTAGATGTTTAAAAAAGATCTTCTTAAAATTATTGAGCAGTTTAGATCTGATATTACTGGAATGCTTCATGTTAATTTTGTAGACCATGAAAAAAATAGTGAAACAATACCGCTATATGAAAATGCGTGTTATTGTTTGCTTCTTCTTCGTACACATGATAAAAAGAAGATGCTTTTTGCAATGGAGATGTTGGAAAAATTACTTCACCTGCAATCATCTGAAGGAACGTTTCCTCTCTATTTTCATCACTTTCCACTTGTAGAAAAGCCAATGTTATCTCTTCGCTGGATTTTCCCACTATTTTGGATTAATAAGAAATATGGTCATGTGCTTCCTCACGCTTTAAGGGAAAGGGTTAAGTTAACATTAGAGAAATTATTGGAACTAGATGACACTGGACGCTATAGTGTGGTTAATAGTGTCTATTACTCCCTTCCATATTCCCTAGACGACCTAGGTGAAGTAAAATCATCAAGGGATTTAATATTTAGAGGGCTTTTATTAAATGTAATGGGTGAAAGAATAGATGATAATCTATTTGATCAGTATTATAATCGTTTTCTTTCTCGCTACATTGGGCCTGGAACACATGAATTTTGTGTAGGATTTCAAAGTAAGGATGCTCTCCTCCATTTATTAGTAGATCAAGATGTTAATTTAGCCAAACTCTCTCCTTATGAGCTTTTTCAAGCACCGCTAATTTTTTCACATATAGAGGTAGGGCAAGCTGTTGAGAATAATTATGAGTTATTGCATGTTAAGGAATTTGATCCTAGAACATATAGTAAATCAAACTTGAGAGGATTGCATCTCTTGCGTTTACTTATGAAAGACAATAGTTTTGTTTGTCAAACAAGTAAGCACTTAGTTTCTACACAAGAATATGAGGATCGTGTAGAGATAGATTTTACTTTTCTTGATGATCATAGTGGAGATGAAAAGATGGATATTGCTTTTTATACAGAGCGTAGGGATGGTTCAACTAGTTTTTTTGTAGATGATCAAAAAGCGTCACTTTTTCATCTTAATAACAAAGTAAAAATCTTGATTGATCAAGAAGTTTTTACCCTTTCATTTAAGCATTGTGATGGGGAAGGTGATGTTACTGGTCATATTCAATTTGGTAATAGACCTTCACAAACATGTTCAAAAATAAAAAGAGAACATAAATTATACGATTGGATGATAGGTCTTAGAGGTATTAGGTATAAAAAGGGTTATAAGCTTAGAACAATTTTACATCATTCAACTCAATCTACAGAGTGTAGTATATCGGAATAGATAAGCTAGGAAAAGATTATTGATCTATGGCTACTGTTGAGCTGCCTTCTCCTTTTTTCTGTTTAGAAGCAAAAAAGGCACTTATTACAGAAAATAGTGTGCACAAACAAAAGATAGTAAAAAAGCTTATTTCAAAAGTAGATTTAGCAATTTCTTGTGTGTGCATAGAGCTGATTTTATTAAGGGGGTATACTCCAGAACTGTAGTAGATTAATGAAGAGTTTTTTGTAGATAGTGATATTAGACTGATAGTATGAATGATAAAACTTGCGACAGCTACACCAAGGGCATACCCATAAAATGATATTCCCGCATAAAGAGAAGAACCTATCCCTTTTTGTTCTTGAGAAAGACTTTTAGTAATAAGGTAATTTCCAGAAGAGACTGTAATCCCAGTATAGATTCCAACAAGAATAAAGCTAAAAATCATGAGAGGAATATTAGAAAATAATCCACTAATTGCTAAAAGGAAATATCCAACTATGGATGTCATTATTTGTATTCTTATAGGCTTGATTAATTGATGGTGGTTTAGATATGCACCTGTTATTGGAGCTGTAATTGCAATTATTCCGGCATAGATGAACACCAATAATCCATTAATTAGTGGAGAGATAAGCAGAATATTCTGTATGTATAGGGGGATGAGAAATAGAAAGATGCCAAAGGTTGTTTGGAAGAGCGCCTTCACAATCACAATGTTGAGCCAATTTTTATTTTTAAAGAGGTTGATTGGTATCAGAGGGTTACTCTTCTTGTTTTCTAAATAAATAAAAAGGGATGTAAGTACGATGGTTAAAATAAGATAGATGATTCCTAGAATGGGGTTATAGCTGACTGTTGTGATTGTAAAAAGGAGAAGAATACAAATAATACCTAGAAATAGGGTAGATGCGTAGTTGATATTTGCTTTGATTTTAGATGGTGTATTTGTAAGAAGTAGTGCTAAAAGAAAGGTGATGCAACAAATAGGTACATTGATAAGAAAGATGATGCGCCAACTGTAGTATTCTAAGATAGCACCACCGACAACAGGTCCTAGAGCCTGGTTAACACCCACAGAAATAGCAAGTAGCCCTATAGTTGAAGCGTGTCTATCTTTTGGAAAAATGGATGGAGCTAGGATGATTAAGTTTGGAAATAAGCCACTAAAACCGATTCCTTGTATGAATCTTCCTATAGCAATAGTATAAAAATGATGAGAGATGCTGCATAGTAGAGATCCTAGGAGAAAAATAAGCAGACCTATTGAATAAACTTTTTTTGACCCAATACTATCAGAAACCTTTCCTACGGGGATTACAGAAATAATAAATCCTAAAAGGTAGAGATTATTAATCCATTGGAGTTCTACTAGGGAAGAATTTAGAGTTTTACCAATAGAGGGAAGGGCAATGCTTACCATAGTAAGATCAAGATTGATAATTGCAAGGGTGATAAAGAGCCCTATAAATGCAAGCCACGGTTTCATTTTTTAGTGGGATTGGGTTTTTTGAATTGATTTGAATAAAATATAGAAATAAAAGCAAATAGCGTTGCGATGAGAAAGGCTATGCTGAGACCATTTTCAAAAGCGCTCTTACAGATAGCTATCAGTTGAGGGTTATTAAGCATCTTAAGAGAGGATACGCCAGAAGCAAAGTGCATAAGATGAGTAAAAGGGATAGGGGGATTAGAAAGGTTTGAAAGTAGAGTAAGTTTTGCTACTATGTAAACTATAAGTCCTGAGATAGAAACACCAAGTGCATATGAGTAGAAGGCAAGTCCCGCATACATTGCAGAGCCAACACCCTTATTTTTTTTAGGTAGGTGGGCAACATTTAGGTAATTGGTAATGGAGAAGTTAACGCCAGAATAGAGGCCAATAACGAGAAAACTAATAATAATAAGCGACCAAATTTCAAAAAAACCTCCTAGTGCAATGAGTATAAATCCGAGAACACCTGAAATTTGATAGATCTTTACAGGAACATAAAGGCCATATTTATCAATGTATTTTCCAGTAATTGGGCCTGAAATAGCAATAAGGGAGGCGTAGATAAGTAGTAAGAGACCATTAATAATAGGGGAGATAAGGAGAATATTTTGCATGTAAAGGGGGATAAGGAAGAGGAAGAATCCGAAGTTTATCTGGAAGATAGCTCTTGCAATATTAACTACTCTCCATGGTTTATTTTTATACAGTTTAAGATGCAAGAGTGGCTTTTTCTTTTTCTTCTCAAAATGGATGAGTAGATAGAACAATAGAATAGTAATTAAACCAATACATAGACTTATCAGAGGATGTTTCGTGACATCTTGCAGAGTAAAGAGAAGCAGAGTTGAAGTGATAGCTATAAGAAACGTGGAGATTGGATTGATGTATAATTTAGATTTTGAGGGTACGTTTTTAACAAAGAAGCTAAGGAGAAGACTAAATAGGCAGACAGGTATGTTGATGTAGAAGATATAGCGCCAGCTTAATAGTTCTATAAGAAATCCTCCAAGTGATGGACCGATTGCTTGATTGACACCTGTAGATATCATTAGAAGGCCTACAACAAAAGCATGCATCTTAGGTGGAAAGGTTTGCATTACAATGATCATCACAATAGGAAATATACCTGTGGCTCCAAGCCCTTGGATGATTCTTCCTATAATTAATTCAAGAAAATTAGAGGAAAAACCACAAATAATAGACCCAATAAGAAAGAGAATTGTTCCGATGGCAAAGGATTTTTTATGTCCTTTTGAATCACCAATTCTTCCCATTCCAATAACAAAAACTGCGTATGCTAAAAGATAGGTATTATTGACCCATTGAAGTTCAGTTAAAGTAGTATTGAACTGATGCCCAATAGAAGGAAGAGCAAGAGTAATCATTGTTACATCAAGATTGATGAGAGAGAGTGCGCAAAATAGGGCAGCAAAAGCAAGCCATGGACGTAGTTTTTCTATCATAGGGGATCAATTGTTTATTCCTCTATTACCCAGATCTTTATTTTGTGGCTATATCTTTATTATTTAAGGCTTGTGAGTCGGGAGCAAGGCCCATAATGTTCAGACCGTTATCCACATAGAGCACTTCTCCTGTGATTGCAGATGCTAGATTAGAAGAGATGAATGCCGCAGCTGCTGCCACTTCTTCTGGCATAAGGTCTTTTTGAAGGGGAGCATTGGCTTTGGAGTAGTTAATCATATCTTCGATAAAACCAATAGCCTTAGCTGCTCTAGAACCTAAGGGTCCACAGGAAAGGCAGTTCACTCTAATGTCATATTTCCTTCCTGCCTCGAAGGCAAGTGTTTTTGTGTCACTCTCAAGAGCAGCTTTTGCAGAGCTCATACCACCGCCATAGCCAGGAATTGCTTTATTTGAGGCTAAATAGCTTAGGGCTAATGCAGAGGAGCCCTGAGGCATGTTAGGAGCAAAGTATTTTAGGAGGCTTAGAAAAGAGTATGAGGAAGCACTCTGTGCAGCAAGGTAACCGTTTCTAGATGTTTCTAGAAGGGGGAACTTAACTTCTGGTCCATTAGCAAGAGAGTGAATAAGTATATCGATAGGTCCTTGTTCTTTGGCAACAAGCGCAGCACATTCTGAGATTGTATAGTTAGAGAATTCTTTATACCGTTTGTTTTCTCTGATATCCTCTGGAACACATTCGGGTGTGTCAAAACTTGCATCGAGGGGATAAACTTTTTTAAAGGTTAAAAGTGTGGCGTTATTAATTTTTCGTGATGCGTCAAACTTGCCGCGCTCAAGGGATGTGGTAAAAATTTTATAGATAGGGGTCCATGTTCCTACAATGATTTCTGCACCAGCCTCAAATAATGTCTTTGCAATTGCCCATCCAAAACCTTGATCATCTCCAATTCCAGCAATAAATGCTCTTTTTCCCTTTAAATCGATCATTTTCATCCTCCAAAATTGTATCTTAGTTTATACTAGATATCAGTTTACGACGAGGGTTTTCTGTTTGAAATTTCAAAATTTTATTTCTTTTGAGCAACATTTTTTTAAGGCAGAGATTGATCAGCTTCCCAAGGTTTTTGCTCTTTTTTTAGAGAGCAACTATGAGCTGCAATTATTGATTAAGAAGTGTCTCAAGCATATTGCAGAAAAGATAGAGGATATAGAGATAGTAGATCCAGAGGATCTTGAGCAGGAAATAGGAAGTCAAAGTCTTTTTACAAAGAGGCGTCTTTTCTTGATAAAGGATCTTGAGCTTCTAACAAAAGATCAGTTAGCAGAAAAGCTCTCTTTAATTACTGAGAGTGCTGGTGATGATCTCTTTATTTTATCAGGAGCTAAGATGCCTGCTTATTTCTATTCAAAAGTGAAGAAATATGCGATTGTTTTAGATTTAGCTTCTGAAAAACCTTGGGAGAAGCAAAAGCGTCTAGAACAGATGTTATATGCTTTTGCAAAAGAGAGGGGATTTAATCTAGGCACTGATGCTTTAGGTTATCTTATGCAGTATGCTCCTCTAGACCTTGGCATTATGCAGCAGGAGTTGTTGAAGGTATTTAATTATATTGGCAGCTCTAAAAAAGAGATTAGCGTTACAGATTTACAGGAAGTTGGCGTCTGTTATGAGGAAGCAAATTCCTGGAAATTAGCTGAAAATCTTCTTTGGGGTATTGGTGAGGTAGACTGGGATCTTATTGACCCTGCCACTTTCCTTTTTTATCCCTTTTTAGGAACACTACGCTATCATTGTTATTTAGGTCTATTCTTAACACAAAGAGAGGTTCCTATAGAGGAGACTCCCTATCAAAGACTTAGAATGCTAGATAAATATAGAGATAGAAAATATCCTACCCATTTTTTTACAGCAGCCCTACAATCGATTTATAAAGTAGAGAAGCTTGCTAGAACAAGAGCTGTTTCATCTAGAGAGTTATTGGAATTGTTAATTATAGAACTAGCAAAAGAGGAAATGGCGGTATGACGCTATATTTGATACCTACACTGATTTCTGAGGAGTCTTCAATTGAAAAGAGTTTGCCACCATATGTGAATGAAGTTTTAGATAAAATTGATGGTTTTTTTGTAGAGACCCCTAAACTAGCAAGAGCATTTTTAAAGCGTTTTAACTTTGATCGCTTTAGGGATCTTCCGATGGTTCAGGTCAATAAGAGAACAGAGACAAGTGAAATAGATGAGTTAATGCAGCCACTAAAGGATGGGAAAAAGTGGGCAGTGCTTTCTGATGCAGGAACTCCTTGTATTGCAGATCCAGGACAAAAGCTTGTAGCTTATGCACGAGACAATAATATTGGAGTAGAAGCTATTATTGGCCCTTCATCTATTTTGCAATCGCTGATTATTTCTGGACTTCCAGCACAACGCTTTTTCTTTCATGGCTATTTACCGAAAGGTTTTAAGCGTCATGATTTAGAGGAGGGGATGACCCATCTTTTTATTGAGACACCCTTTAGAAATCAAGCAGCCATGAGACTGTTGACTGGGGTGCTTAAAGATGATGATCGCATGGCTGTTTGTACTCACCTGATGTCTTCAAATGAGAGGGTTGATTTAAAGAGTATAGAGAACTGGAAAAGAGTAGCACCGGAAATCTATTTCCCTGATAAAGTGCCTACGATGTTTCTTGTTTATCTAAGGAAAAATGAGTTTCGCCGTCAATTCAAGAAGAGATAAGAGTTATTATTTTGATTGCTGTGGGGCAGTTTGCTTTGTGATAACAAACCAACCTATCTGATAAAAGTTAGTTATATCTCCATAGGTATCGATCGTGTCATGAAACGACCTATAGGGTAGACAATCTATGTATGAGTATGACGGGGTTTGCTTTTTGAAAGACCCGTCAGGTTGAGTATCACTATCTTTAGGTGAATACCAAACATTATTTTCTTTGTTCCAGTACCAAGAAAAAAATTTGAAAATGACTGGATCTACAGATGGATCAGTTGTGATTTCATAAGATAAATCTGTGCATAGTGAGTTGAAAAACGCTTCGTTGATCGTTAAAAAGTTTGTATAGGTCTTGGTATTGGGGTCTTTGAGATAAGCAAGCGAGACCTTTGAAGTGCTAAGTATTGCATTATCCCCATAACTTAGGGGTTTATATTCTGTGTCTAAATGTGTTTTATAATATACTTTAAGATAGCATCGAGGTTTTATTTCATCGGTACAAGGGAGTTGTCAACCTAGATTAATGAGTTCTATTCTCATCGAAAAGTCATCACTATTACCTGTGATAGATGTTCCTTCTGCAGGAGAGATTATCTTCATTGTATACCATAGAATAGCAATGATAATCAGAATAGGGGGTATAATTTGTTCTATTATTTCTAAACTCATAATATTTAAGTATTTTTATTTTTATTATAAAATAGAAAAGACAATCAATATTTTTTCCATAATAAAAATACAAAAATTAATCTTTTTTACTTTTATTTCATTAAAAAGGGTTGATTATAATGTTTATCTGAATAGGGTGAAGTTATTAAGAATATGTAAAGAAGGCGGTAGAAAAGATGGTTAGGGGATCGAAAAAGGGACTTGTTGTTATTACAGGGAGCGCTGGGAGGATTGGCTCAGCAGTAGCAAAGAGGCTTGGAGAGAAGTATAATATAGTGGGTTTTGAATTGATGAGAGCAATTTATGCTTCAAAGAATGAGGAGCTTGTGCCGTTAGATATAGCTTCTGAAGAGAGTGTTAATCAGGCATTCAAACACATAGAAAGCTTCTATGGGAGAAAGATTACAGCTGTAGTGCATCTAGCTGCTTTTTATAGTTTTGAGGATACTAGGTATAAGAATTATAAGGAAATTACAGTAGAAGGAACAAGAAGGATCCTAAAAGCTCTCAAACGCTTTGATGTAGAGCAGTTTATATTTTCATCCACTATGCTTGTACATAAATGGGCTAAGCCTGGAAAGAAGATTAAGGAAAATTCACCCTTAGAAGGAAATTGGGCCTACCCGAGATCTAAGATAGAAACTGAGAGGGTGATACATGAGCATAGAGGGAAAACACCCTCTGTTGTAATGCGCATATCTGGGGTTTATGATAACGACTGCCACTCAATACCGATATCTAATCAGATACAGCGTATTCATGAAAACCATTTGACCTCACATATATTTCCTGGAGATAGATCTAGAGGAGCAAGTTTCATGCATATGGATGACCTTGTAGATCTTATAGAGAAGACAATCGCTAAGAGAAAAAGTTTACCAAAAAGTACAACTCTTGAAGTGGGTGAGCCTAAGACTTTTAGTACGCAATTTTTACAAAATGAAATTAGCATGGCTATACATGGTAAGGAGTCGTGGATGGTTCGAATTCCAAAGTGGCTTGCAAAAGTGGGCTCATGGTTTCAGTGTCATACACCATTTATGGCCAAGCCGTTTATACGTCCTTGGATGATAAGGCTTTGTGATGAGCATTATGAATTAGATATCTCAAAAGCAAGGCGCCTTTTAGGGTGGGAGCCTAAGCATTCCTTAGATAAAGAAGTAAAAAAGATGTGTAGGAAAATGCTTAAAGATCCAAAGAAGTGGTATGAAAAGAATGGCTTAAAATTATCTCATAAGATTAAAAGGGAATTGAAAAAGAGACCTGTTAGGAAGGTTGCTAGAGAAAAGTTAAAGCCAGTTAAGAAGGTTGCTAGAGAAAAGTTAAGGAGAGCTGCATAAAAACATTAGAAAAAGCGAGGATTGAAAAGCATAATGCAACAATCTGGACGCGTTTTATCACACTATTTTTAGGTTTTTGGTTACTTTTTGGACATATTGCATTAGGGTATCAGAATGATTTGCTCATAAGAAGTGATTGGATATCAGCATTAGTTGTGATTTTCTTTTCATTGATGTCACTTTCTTCTAGGCGCTATGCCTGGATTGCACCTTGGATTTTATGCTTCACTGGATTTTGGCTTAATTTTGCGCCCCTTCTGTTTTGGGCAAAGGTTTCAGTGGAGTATCTTAATGATACAGTTGTTGGAGTACTTTTAGTAGCTTTTTCAATTATTGTTCCTGGTCTTCCTAGAAAAGTAGAAGAAAAAGGGCATGAGATTCCTAAGGGGTGGAGCTACAATCCATCAGCATGGATCCAGAGGCTTCCAGTTATTATTCTTGCTTGTGTAGGTTGGTTTATCTCTAGGTATTTAGCAGCATACCAATTAGGTTTTATTGATAGTGTATGGGATCCTGTTTTTGGTACAGGGACAAAGGATGTGATTACTTCAAGTGTTGCTCATTTTTTTCCTGTTGCTGATGCTGGTCTTGGGGCATTTGCATATACGATTGAAGCTTTGATGGGTTGTAAGGGGGGAGCTAATAGGTGGAGAACGATGCCTTGGCTTGTCGTAGGATTTGTTCTTCTTGTGGTGCCTTTAGGTGTTGTTAGTATTATCCTTGTTGTCTTGCAGCCCTTACTTGTCGGTGCATGGTGTTTTCTCTGTTTAGTCACAGCCCTTTCGATGATGATCATGATCCTTTTTACAATTGATGAGTTGGTTGCTGTATTTCAGTTCCTCTACAGAGCAAAAAAGGAGGGGCAGCCCTTTTGGAAGGTGTTCTGGCATGGTGGGGATTTAAAGGGAACAAAGAATGACAATAGAACACCTTCTTTTTCTAGCAATCCATGGGGACTTATAAAGACGTTGCACTTTGGAATAGGGTTTAGATGGAATCTATTCATATCAACGCTTCTTGGAGCATGGCTTATGCTTACTCCATATGCCTTCTCCTTTTCTGGAGTTGGTGCTGATAGTGATCATCTAATAGGAGCGTTAGTTGTTGTTGTTTCAGTGATATCTTTAGCAGAAGTTGCAAGGGGCCTAAGATGGGTAAATGTTATTTTAGGGCTTTGGGTAGCGATTGCCTCATGGTTTTTACTCCCTTCAGGCATGCTTGGAGCTAGCTTTAATCATTTAGCTATAGGGGTCTTATTGATATTGATAGCAATCCCTCGGGGAAAGATTTTAGAAACATATGGGTAGGGAAGGGTTTACTAGATCAATTCAATAGCAACGCTGTCATAGAAGAGTAACCCTTTTTGAGTAAGCTTTAAGATTGATCCTTTTTGAGAGAGGAGACCAGAAGAAGTGAGGTTATTTATTGTCGAAAGCGTTTCAGTAGGGATTTTTTCAAAGCGCATAAGATCGATCCCTGAGAGCATTCTTAGACCGATAGCTATCTGTTCTTTGATGTTTTTTGGATAGGAAAGTGTTTCTGAGAAGTCTGTGGGATCTTTACCTGCATGTACAGTTTTGAGATATTTTTTAAGGTGGCAGATATTGCGTGATCTCGTTCCGTTGAGGTAGCTAAATGCGGAGGGTCCGAGTCCGATGGACTCTTCATATTTCCAGTAGGACATGTTATGAATAGACTCAAATCCTTTGCGAGCAAAGGCAGAGATCTCATAGCGATGAAGACCAAGGAGGCTAAGTTTTTCTTCTGCAAGCTGAAGCATTTTATAACTTACTTCCTGTGAGGGGAGCATCTTTTCTATATTCTCTTTTTTCTTAAAATAAGTTGATCCTTGTTCTATCTGCATATTGTATAAAGAAAGGTGAGTTATGGGGAGGGTATCTAACATTGAGAGAGTGTGAGTGAATTTTTCTTCTGTCTGGGAGGGCAGATCAATCATCAGATCGATCGAGATATTATTGATCCCGGCATCTTTTGCTAGAAATAGGGCTTCGAGCGATTTCTTTGCTGTATGTGTTCTTCCAATTTGGACAAGCTCTGTATCAACAAGAGACTGAACACCAAAGCTTACCCTATTGATTTTGAGGGTGTATAATAATTTGAGAAGCTCTTTTGTTGCATCTTCTGGATTAATCTCGATGGTGATCTCTTTGGCATCAATATTTAGGATTTCAAAGAGGTGCTTGATCCCAGCTATGCCAAGAAGTGATGGTGTTCCTCCACCGACATAGATTGACCTATACTCTGAGAATAGATCTTTTTTGTGGAGCCATTCTGCACGTATCCCTTCAAGGAAAGGGTCAATCGCACCTTCTTTAAATGGTAGGGTATAAAAGTGGCAGTAGGGACACTTTTTTGTGCAGAAAGGGGTGTGAACATAGATGGAGGCAGCTTTTACCACTCATCTCCATCGGGATCAGCGATCTCCATTGAGCGTTTCCATCTATTTTTATCTGAATAGGGGTCATCCTCAGAGGTTGCATATTCAGTTGTAGGACTTTCCTCACCTTG
>CACLRR010000015.1 GCA_902609415.1 uncultured Chlamydiae bacterium | reverse complement strand
GTTGTACCACCACCAGGCCCTGCTATACCAGAGACTGCAATACGCACATTTGTATCTTTGTGCCCCTCCCCTAATCCATCTAATAGCTCATCGATCACCTGTTCACTAACTGCAGAGTGTTGCTCTAGCGTTTTAGGTGCAACGCCTAGCATCGTCTCTTTTGCATCATCAGAGTATACAACATAAGAACCTTTCAAATATTTCGATGCATCTGCAAAAGCGGTAAAGCTATATGAAAGAGCGCCTCCTGTACAAGATTCAGCTATCACCATAGTCTTTTCTTGCCTTATCAACTTATTGTGAACCGCCTTTGCTAACTCCTTATCATCAAATTCATTATCCTGAAACTCCTTGAGTTTTTTTTCAATAGCTGGGCTAAATCCCCCATAAACTACAACCGTAACCGTATAAATGCCTGAATATAAACCATAACTAATCCCCTTCTCTTCACACCCCTTGAGTGTATTATCAATAATATGCTCAGAAATACCAAAAAAATGATAGCTCTTCATCGCAGAATTAGCCTCAGGAAAATACTTTGATTCTACCCCATTTACAAACATCTTCTTTAGTTGAGAAGGCACACCCGGTAGAGCTATAAACTCATTACCATCTTGGTTTAGATAAAAACCAGGAGCATAACCACCCTCATTATATATAACATCTGCTCCTTCCAAAAAGGTAGATGCTGCAGCAAAATCAAAATTATGCAAACTAAACCTTTCTTCCAGATCCCTCTGGCAGTCTTTATTAACAACTAAGCGAAGATCAAAATATTTTGCTATCACCCTTTTTGTAATGTCGTCCGTTGTTATTCCTAATCCACCTGAACAAATGACAAAGTTCACATTTTGATATAAATAATTAAGCGCATTATGAATATCTTTTTCTTGGTCAGGCACCGTCATTTGGCAAGTAACATCAATACCACGTTGACTTAATTGCTGTCCCAAAAAGGCAAGATTTGTATTTATCGTCCTTCCTGTAAGAAGCTCATCTCCTATGGACATTATACCTATTTTCATCTACATCTTCCTTATCACTAATTGCAATCAACAGAAGCATCTTGTTTCTTTCTCATCAAAACAAAAAATAATGCCAATGTCCCTATAAATATGTAACTATCCGCTAGGTTAAAAATCCCATAAGAATGAAACCAAAAAGTAAAATGTAACATGTCGATAACATGACCATAATAGAAAGTATCAAAAATATTACATAAAGCCCCTGTTGTGACGAGTACAAAACCTATCTGCTCTCTAAATGGTCTAAAACAGGTATATATCATAAGAGCCATCACCAGTATAATACGAAAAGTTAACAAATAAAACTGATGACCTGCAAACATTCCCCAAGCACCACCTGTATTTGTCACATGCTCTAAAGTAAATTCAATAAAAGAAAAGTGAAAAATATGCACAGGCAAAAAGACATAATGGTGAACATAACTTTTTAACCAAAAATCAAAACCAAATCCAACTCCAGCAATCAGAAGTAGTATCGCTAACCTCTTAATGAAAACCTTCACTATCCCCCTATGCTCGCCATGTCATCAATCGCATTCATCAACTCATCTTTATCTTTAAACCTCTTATAAACACAGGCAAAACGCACATAAGCAATTGGATCTAAATTCTTAAGCCTATTCATTACACACTGACCAATTTCAATTGTATTCATCTCCTTAACCTGACCATCAAAGATCTCCTGAACAATTTCTGTTGCGAGTTTTCTCACCTGAACATGACTTACTCTTGTATGTCTACACGCAGAATCTAAGCCACCTATTAGCTTCTTCAATTGAAAGTCCTCATAGCTACCATCTCTTTTGCAAACCTGCATCGTCAAATCAATATTTTCAAAGGTCGTAAATCTTTTTTTGCAACTCAAGCACTCTCGTCTTCTCTTGATAGAGTTCCCTTCTGTAACATTCCTAGAATCATTGACTCTCAAATCTTCACTATGACAAAATGGACATCTCATCCTCAATCACCCAATATTTTTTGCCTATTTAAATCCAAAAAATGCTTTTTTACAAGCTAAATCACATTGAGGAACCTGCGATCCAACCAGTAGTCCAAGCATTTTGAAAATTAAAACCACCCGTGATTCCATCTATATTAAGAATTTCACCTGCAAAAAAGAGACCTCCCACCTTCTTACTCTCCATTGTCTTAAAATTAACTTCCTTTAGATTAACTCCCCCAGAGGTCACAAATTCCTCTTTATTAGGTGACTTGCCTTCAATCCTATATACATCTCTCTTCAATATAGCTATAAACTTATTTTTTTGCTTCTTAGTAGCCTCAGATTCAGTGATGCCTAATCTTCCTAAAAATTGGCTCCACAATTTCTTAGGAATTTCATTACATCTGACAAGCTCCTTTTCAAATCTCTTTTTTAATTCTTCTTCAGAAATTTCTGGAAGCCAATCTATTACAAGGTTTGCCTGGTAATCAGTATCATTAAGATTTTTAGCAGCATACCCTGAAAGCTTGATGATTGCAGGACCACTAAAACCCTTATGTGTCAATAAAATTGGACCTTCCTGCACAAGCTTTGTTCCACCAATGGAGACTTTTACCTTTTTCATTGAAAGGCCTGAAAGTTCCCGTAAATCAGACTTAGGAATGTGGAACGTAAATAGTGTTGGCATCAAAGGATCAATCGTGTGCCCAAGACTCCTTGCAAGTGCATACCCACCCTTTACGCTTCCCGTTGCTAATAATAACTTTGTACACACAATCTCTTCCTGACCAGCTCTAAATTGAAAACTTCCATCTGCAAATCTAATATCTTTCACCTCAATACCACTAAAGAGCACTACACCTAATCTCTTAGCCTCAGCTCTAAGAAGGTCAATAATTGTTGTCGATACATTTGACACAGGAAACATCCTGCCATCCCCTTCCGTCTTGAGCTCCACTCCTCTCTCTTTTAACCAATCAACCATCTCTCTAGGCCCAAATCGTATCATAGGCCCTAATAGCTCACGAGATCCTCGAGGGTAATTAGTCATCAAACTCTTAGGTTCAAAACAAGCATGAGTGACATTGCACCTACCCCCTCCAGAAATTCTTACCTTAGTCAAAAATGCATGTCCCTTCTCATACAAACTACACCTTACTTTGGGATTAACTTCCTTGGCCCTAATCGCTGCAAAAAAACCTGCAGCTCCTCCTCCTATGACAACAATACTCTTTTCCAATACATCCTTCCCTATTCCATTAATAACTACTATACAAAAAAATGAAAATCTCACCTAACCATTTACTGCTATTATAGATAGTTGACATTAGAATCTTTCTTTAACTAGAATAACTACCTTGTATCAGACAATTATAATCTTACCTCACAATCCAAAATGGAAACAACAATTTCAGCAAGTAAAAGATGAAATAGCCCTGACCTTAAAAGACAATCTCCTGGAAATTCATCATATTGGCGGGCTCTTTGTCTTCTATCGCGGGTTAACGATCATTGGATATGCTCAAGTGATGCTGAATAGATATGATTCAAGCCACATCCATATTCTCATCACCGATCCACCACACAAAAATGCATTTGAAATCACTCTCAATAAATGGATCAATCTGCAGAAAAAAGTCCTTTAGAGATGCCTTTACCTGACTTAAATCCAGTAAGATTAATATAGACCAGACTCAATAAATAACACTCTATTTAAGCCAACCTTGACTAAACAGAAAAGCCCATATAAGCTATTAGTAAACCCAAAACGAAATAGGTAGCACCGATAGCTCTGACTCCGGATTTTCCAATCATATTAATGAATAATCCTGTGAAATCATCCAATATTAAAATAAGAACTCCTTTAATAAAAGAGAACCAACCAATCAAAGTAATAACAATTGGAAAACCCATTGCCCAAATATTATGAAGAGATATTGTAAAAACACCAACTAAAAGTGCTACCACTGCCCCAATTAATAAGATTCCGTTATTACTTCCCTCTTTTTTAGATAAGCCCTCCATAAAGAGTTGAAACCTTTCTGGCCTTGCAGAAATACCTAATCCCACAGCAAGAAAATAAAGACCAAAGGCTTTTGCGAACACATAAGTCAATCCTTCCATATTAATTCTCCTTTTTTTTATTTTATTTTAACATGTTTTAAATTTATATTTATATATTTTTATAAATTAAGAATTATGATTTAATAAAATATCGTAGTTATTTACTATCAATAACCTAGATACATATCTAAGTCAATGATAAAATGTATGATAAACATGTAAATAGGCCAAAATGGAAATAGTGAAACCTAATTCAATCCCGTTAAAAGGTATATTGATTTGGAGCCTTACAACCCTGTTTTTCTTATACGAATTCTTTTTACGTACTATACTTGGGACTTTCCAGTCCTCTTTTATGACAGACATACAGATATCATCACTGCAATTCTCTATTATTAGCTCTACTCTCTTCGTTATCGTTTATGGGATGATGCAAATACCTGTTGGCTTTCTGATCTCTAGGATAGGCCTAAAAAAATCTCTTCTTCTGGGTTCAGCAATGGCAACTATTGCCACAATTTTCTTTTCTCAATCATCAAATTTCATCACATGTGCACTCTCGAGAGTGCTCATGGGTTTTGGAGCATCTTTTGGATTTATTTGCGCTCTTACCTCTGTTAACGAATGGATTCCCAAAAAGCATCAAGCACTTTTTATTGGGCTTACTCAATTTATAGGTAGTTTAGGTCCAATGATAGCAGCTGGACCAATGCAAACCCTTTTTCTAACAACCTCAATCCATTGGCGTACCACTTTCATATATTTATTTTTAATCGGAGCTCTCCTTACTACCCTTATTTGTTTATTTGTTGAAAAGAGCAAAGATAAATCAACATCTCACACAAAATACAGAACAATCAAGGACTCCAGATATAGGCTATTCAAAAACTTCCAGCCTTTATATATTGGAGCTGTCTCCGCAACTCTCTATTTTACACTCGAATATCTCTCTGAAAATGAAGCTCTCCTATTTTTAGAGCTAAAACAAATACCTCTCTTTTCTAGCTCTTATATGATAAGCTTATCCTGGCTTGCCTTTGCAATAGGCAGTCCTCTATTAGGTCTTGTCTCAGACCTATTACAAAAGAGAAAACTGATCCTTATATTATGTTCAATGACAAGTCTTCTAAGTATCCTCATTATCCTCTATATGAAAATCACAATATTTTTATATGTAGGTTTTGCTCTTCTGGGATTAAGTGCTAGCGGCCTAAGCATCTGCTTTTTTTTAGCATCTGAATATTCTGAAAAAGATTGTATTCCTCTAGCCCTTGCTTTTAATAATGCGTGTCTTACAATCCCTGCTTTGATTAATGCACCTCTCATAGGAATGATTCTAGACTACCTTAAAAAAGGGTCTACCCTAACAATTGAAAATTATCTCTTTGCCTTTTGTATCCTGATTCTTAATTCCATGATTTCTATATTTGCTACTCTATTTCTTAAGGAAAAACCTAATAGAACTGAAATAAAACTCTCATAAACATACTAAGTCTTTGTATGCAAAAAACATCAAAGGTGCTATCTCTATTATTAATAAAAAAAACCTTCACCAACACATGAAAACAATCCTGATTTTTGGATATGGATATGTAGGTAAATATTTATCCAAATGTCTTGCGGATAACAATTGGGAAGTTATCTCTACCAGTCGAGATAAGAAAAAGCACACATCTCAAGAGAACAAAAATATATCGATACTTCCCTTTGATGATCCCCGTCTACCAAATTTACTTAAAACTACTGACTATATAATCAGTACTATTCCCCCTAGTAAGGGTAGCAATGGAAGTGACCCCGTTTTAAAATTGTATGGGGAACATATAAAACAAAATAGTTTCTTATGGATTGGTTACCTTTCAGCAACAAGTGTGTATGGTGATCATCAAGGAAGGTGGGTTGATGAAACTACTCCCCCTCAACCTGCATCAGAATTTGGAAAAAGGCGCTTATATGTAGAAAATGAGTGGCTCGATCTTTATAGAAATTTAGATTCAAACTTGCATATTTTAAGATTAAGTGGTATCTATGGTCCCGATAAAAATGCTATTTGTCGAATAAAATCAGGAAAACAAGAAACAATTGTCAAACAAGGCCATTTTTTTTCAAGAATCCATGTTAAAGACATATGTCATATTATAAAAAATTTCCTTAATTCAAAATCAAAGGGTGGTGTATTTAATATAAGCGATGATCAACCTGCCCAATTAGACATTGTCGATCAATATGCTGCAAATCTATTATATAAAAAGCCTCAATTCATCGATTATAAAAGGGCTAAACTCTCCACAATGAGTCATCATTTCTTTGAAGAAAACAAAAGAATCAAGAATGATAAAGTTAAAAAACACCTAAATATAAAACTACTCTTTAGCAATTATAAAGTAGGACTAAAAGAAGAATATATGCGCCTTCTAAAATCAGCAGATATGTTGATTACCGGGGGCACAGGTTTCATTGGTTCTCATTTAATTAGAAGGCTTAAACCCAAAGATAACATTGTTATTCTAGCAAGGAATCCGCAAAATATTGATCACAACTGTATTGGAATCAAATCCTTAGATGAACTACCCAATGATATACACATAAGTACAATTATTAATCTTGCAGGAAGTCCTATTAATGTAACTTGGGGAGCTAAGAATAGAAAAAAAATAAAAAATAGTCGTACCTTTATCATATCTGAAATTCATCGGTTATGTCAACGCCTTGCAATCAAACCAAATCTAGTTATTACAATGTCAGGTATTGGAATCTATGGCAGTAACACAGAACTTATTGATGAAACAACACCAACGTCTCCATCTTTTCTAAACAGTGTTTCCAGAGATTCGGAGGATGCAGCGCACCCTATCAAAAAACTTGGCACAAGACTCTGCACTGCCCGCCTTGGCATCGTTCTAGGTAGGAAGGGTGGCAGACTTAAAAGGCTACTCATACCGTTTAAATTAGGCCTTGGAGCAAAGATTGGTGATGGGCAGCAATACATGTCATGGATACATATTGACGATCTTATCGATGGTTTCCAACATTTTATAAACAATAGTGTCTGCGACGGAGTCTATAATCTTACCTCTCCTCATTATGTAAACAATGCAACATTTACCAAAGCTATCTGTAAAATACTTCGCAAACCTGCTCTATTTTCCATACCAGCCTGGTTAATTAAATTAGTCTTTGGTCAAATGGGAAAAGAGCTTCTTCTTTCTAACTCAAGGGTTATTCCTCAACGTCTTTTAGACGAAAAATTCAAATTTAAATATTCTAAAATCGAAGAAGCTCTACAAGATCTTCTTCGATAAATTCGCTACAATATATCAATTATTATATCAAATCAGGAACTCCCAACTGCTTGTTGATCTTTAGCATCTCTTCGTCCATTAGCTTCATAGCAGGACATATTTTATGGCGAAGTTCCTGGAACTCATTAAGATATGCTTCCGATTCCAGATCACCCTTAAA
The DNA here is from genome assembly GCA_902609415.1 of uncultured Chlamydiae bacterium. Lineage (GTDB taxonomy): Bacteria > Chlamydiota > Chlamydiia > Chlamydiales > CACLRR01 > CACLRR01. Next base: position 16,130 of record CACLRR010000015.1, on the reverse strand, counting down.
TCTCTCATTTAATGCCTCTAGCCGATCCTTCCATTCTGATGTCATAAATACTTCAGTATCTTTCTTATATTTATTAATAAGTGATTTATAGGCCTCCTCTAATAACTTATAATTACTACTTCCTGGTACCCAATCGTTCGCCTGTTTATTTGCCTTAGGATTAGCTTTGATCTGTTTACTCTGCGTGGCACATTTTTTTAATTGAACATCTAAAAGTGGCAAAACTGGATCAGTTTCTCCTGCCATCATCCTAGCCCTTTCATGAAAATCTTCAATCGCCAGCATAGCCGCATCAGTAGGTTCCGAAACACTCTGAGCTTTAATTATTAGAGCATCCCCTTCAACCCTAAATTTCACAACACCTCCTTCATCAATATTTAATAAAGCTAGAATTGTGCGATCCAAGACTACCGCATGACTATTACCATATTTTATCAACTTCTTTAACATAAACACCTCCAATTACAGATTTAAATCACTAAGTATATATATTGTATATATAATGTAAAACAAATCCTGGGTCTAACACAAAATATCAAAAGGGGCTCGCAAGCTACATCAACTAAATATAACTTCTAAAGCTCATGCAAACAGTTTAATTCTTGATTAGAATACTCTTAAGAGTATACTAGATGTGACCTAATAATGGAGAAGTGTCTGAGTGGCTGAAGGAGCACGCTTGGAAAGCGTGTATACATTTGCTTGTATCGTGGGTTCGAATCCCACCTTCTCCGAAACCTATAGAACGATGAAAATCGTTCAACAGGACTTTCCACTTGACCTTGTCAGAGTAAAACCTCTAATGGCCCATTAGCAAGCAAACTACATGATTTACCTCTTTCTTCTATCATATAGTTTCTCTATGAAAACAACAAAATATATGTCTATTATAATATTTGATGCTTGTTTATCTTTATTAATTGCAAAAAGTAAACATTCATAGACTAGTTCCTAAGTCATTATAGAATCAGAACGTATTGGCTCACCTACAACTTTTTATAAACACTTATCTTTATGGAGAATTGCATATCCCCATTGGTATGCATATTGGTCATAACCCTATAGCCTGGGCTCGCTATATCAAAGCATCATTGTAATTAAATTTTGTGCTAGCTTTACTGTCTAATCGTTATTTTGACCAATCAAAATTCTAAGTACCCCTACTGCCACCTATCTTTCAAACATCTAAGAAGCCTAAACCATTTTCTAATCACAGGATTTAAAATCAGATCTAAGCAGGCAAAAGTCGCAATCTCTTAAGAAGAGCGTTAAATTCTCACCCCAGAAAAATTTAAAGTCACATATCTTACTCAGGATTTAGCAATACCTCTATAAGAGACTATCCAGATTCTAATTGCTTTAAGACCCACTCTTCATACTTCGGGTCACATAAAGTAGTAGAAATCCTTACAATTTCAGGTATATCGTAAGGATGAATGTTTCGTATTTCATCTTCAAGATCCCTAACTTTCTTAGAAAGGGTCTTAAAGGTGATTTTCCATTCCTCAGAAGATTCATACTTCTCGTTCCAAATATAGTGGCTCTCTATCGATTGAGATACTTGTGCGCATGCCGCAAATTTTTCCAAAACCATGCTTTTTGCCATTTCTTGCGCCTTTTCCTTAGAACTAACAGTAGTGATTACAAGGCATATTAAACTCTTCTCTGACATACCTAATATTTTAAATAAAAACTCATTATTTGACCATTTCTGGTTTGATTAGATATCTAAGGAATAAGTAATATAACAAACCACTAGAGATGAAAAATAACGTCATCGCTATGCTAACATCTCGTGGCTTAGGTGTTTTTGGAAACAATCCTAAATTCATAGCTTTAGCATTTCTTCATGCACCTAATGAATACGGTCAGGAACTTCAAAAAAATAATATCAAAGTTAGACTGCAGGTATTTAGGCCTGATAACCCTGGGGAAGGTGCAAAGATAATGGCAGATTACCTTGAGCTTAAAAAATACCGGATAGAAGAATAAAATATCCTTGGAATAGTACAGTATTTTAGTTATCCTATTCTCCTTCGATTGGAAATATAGATATGGATAATAAACCCTATAAAACTCGCTGCATTAGCGTTGGAAATATCCTTATTGGAGGAAACAATCCAATAAGGATACAGTCTATGACAACCTCTCCTACATCAGATGTAGAGGCCACTATAGAGCAAGCTATAAAGCTTGCTGATCAAGGCTGTGAGATCGTACGTGTTACTGTCCAAGGAATCAAAGAAGCCTTAGCATGCCAACATATCAAAAATAGCTTACTACAAAAGGGATATACTATCCCCATTGTAGCAGATATCCACTTCTTTCCATCTGCAGCAATGGAAGCTATTGAGTTCGTAGATAAGGTACGTATTAATCCAGGAAATTTTGCGGATAAAAGAGCCACTTTCAAAATACTCAACTATGATCAAGACACCTATGAACAAGAGATTGAAAGAATTAAAGAAAAGTTTACACCTCTTGTGCTTAAATGCAAAAAACTCAAAAAACCTATGCGGATTGGAACAAATCACGGATCTCTTTCCGACCGAATCATGAATCGATACGGAGATACGCCTCAAGGAATGGTCGAATCAGCTCTTGAATATGCAAAAATATGTAGACAATACGACTATCACGATATTATTTTTTCAATGAAAGCCTCAAACCCCAAAGTAATGATTGAAGCATACCGCCTTCTTGTAGCAAAAATGATGGAACTAGGTTGGGACTACCCGCTACATCTTGGGGTTACTGAAGCAGGCAATGGAGAAGATGGCAGGATTAAATCAGCAATCGGAATAGGCTCACTGCTTCTTGATGGGCTAGGAGACACAATTCGTGTCTCTCTTACAGAGGACCCCTGGCACGAAATAGATCCTTGCAAAAGACTTATTAATCTAGCTAAAAACTATCAGCTCAGCCAAATTCCACCCTTTATTAGTTCAAAAAAAGTGATCCTACCACAACATATTTCTATGCACCCCGATGGGACAGTATTATTACGCGGAGATACTCAGGCAATACAACATAAGTCTGATATTGTTATTGCTAATGAAGAGCTCGACCAAAACACCGCAAAACAATTAAAAGCTTCAGCCATCAGTATTATAAAGCCTCTACCTATATCTGCAGCACAAAACAAAGAAGAAACAGATGCTGTTATTATTGACAAGGAAGATCTTGAATCGTGGGACACCCTAAAACAAATTAATCCCTCAATTATACTACTATCTCCTGTGGACAACCGACTTTATTTCTGTCGCAGATTCTTTAAGTGGTCAGAAGAAAATAATATTACTGCTCCAGTTATTCTAAACTTTAACTACAACTGTAGCAAAAAAAATCTTGCTATTCTTGCTGCTGCTGAATGTGGAGCTCTTCTTTCAGATAAACTAGGTGATGGTCTCTATCTTAATGGCCCCTATGACACCAAATTTCTTCATACTCTTAGTCTCAATATTCTACAAGCATCCAGGATGCGTATGACAAAAACAGACTTTATCTCATGTCCTAGCTGCGGAAGAACACTCTTTGATCTTCAAGAGGTCACAGAAAAAATTAAGAAAAAAACAGGACATCTTCCTGGCGTAAAAATAGCTATTATGGGGTGTATTGTCAATGGTCCCGGAGAAATGGCTGATGCAGACTTCGGCTATGTAGGTTCAAAGCCTGGGAAAATTGATCTTTATGTTGGTAAAGAATGCGTTGAAAAAAACATCGATTTTCTTGATGCTGATGAACAATTAATTAAACTTATTAAAGCTCATAATAGATGGGTTGATCCCCAACCAACAAGCACTCAAACACATCTTACTAAACTCATCACTATACAAAAAACATCAAAACAATCATCTTTATAAAGTCTAGAAAATAATTAAAGATAATAGAATGCCCTAAAATGATTCACTATTTACATCACAGCTCATGTTAGGACCTCTAGGAGATGGAGTATTCTTGATATCAAATTCTTTCTTAAAAAAATAATGATTTAATCCAACCCAAAAAGGTATTGAAATTAATGCACCTATAGTCACTAATTGAATTAACCATATCCACACCATCATATGTGCAAGCACTGTCAGTATACTACCAATACCCCAAAGTAAATTAATCAATAGAACCCATAGCGTTATTCTTCTTCTATAATAAGAGCTCATGATTATAAACCACAACCCAGGTAGACCTAAAGAAAGTGCATAAATTGCAGGATTTGCTACGCCAAATGCAATAATTACATGTTGAATTTCTTTAGATGAACTTGCATAGCTTTTTGCTAGATGTGGTACCTGCGTTGCATCTATTACACTCTGAAACATCCCAATCCCAAGGCCTATTAAACAAAGTATAGTAAATAGAGTAAAATACGCATCGTTGTCATCATCTCTTAAGAAAAATATCGCTGTGACAAACCCGACTGTAGCTCCATTTGCAACGGCCATCATCCACTTCAAGAAAATAAAATAACCCTCATAACCTTTAAATGCCTGAAAGTAAGTTTTTGAAGCAATATAGCTTGCTATACTAGGTGGTGAAAATAATGCACAAATTACAATAGAAATATAAGAAATACCTACAATCCAAGTGCAAAAAATTCCTACTCTTAGATATCTATTCCGCTTTGTCATTGACAGTAGCACCTATATTATCTTTTTATACATATATAAAATCTCATATATAAAAAAAACAAAAACTTTAATTTAAGTAAAAAATAGCAATGTTTAGGCTAGCTGCATAAAAGCACCACGCAAGGTAAGGTATGAGAAGATAGCTAGCTATTTTATTAATTCTTCTAAATGATAGGTAAGTGGCTGATATCGCAAAGATTAATAATACTAAAATTAGCAGGGCCGTGCCTACCATTTGATAGTGGAAAAATACAATTGACCAAGCACCATTCAATATTAACTGCACAAAGTATATAATATAGGCCCATAAATGCTCCTTCTTACTAGCTTTTGAGCTATAAACTAGCCATACAGATATGGTCATTAAAATGTATAGTAAAAACCACACAGGACCAAAAACCCAATTTGGAGGATTCCAAGCAGGCTTAATCAGTGTTTCATACCAGTCATCTAGTGAACCAACAGAGGCTCTGCCTGCAAATATTTGAATTATCAAAACAGGCAGGTACCAAGCTAACAATGCAAAATAATTAAAAGTTTTTCTCATTTTAATATTAATTTTATTATATTTTTAATATAACATAATTAGTTTTTAATACAAATAGGTGCCATTTTCCAACGATTTATCTCCATCTTCTTATAAATATCCAATACAGCGCACTCCTTTGCCTTTGCCTCTATATCAATAGTAATCTGCTGCGATATAGCCTTCCATTCTTCTGGAAAATCATTTATATCAATAAAATCATGATGTTGACGAATTTTTGCTGGAGGCCCTTCCCATCCGCACTTTGGACTTGAGATGTGGAATAAAGGCTCCCTCTCATTCCAAGTAGCCAATGCCATCTGAGTTGCTTCTTTAATAGAAAGCTGATCTTTTAAACAGCGATGATGATGCACATCATATACAAAGGGAATATTAAGTTGGTGGCATAAAGGAATTAACTCTTCAGGAGTAAATACTCTATCATCATTTTCAACTGTAAGGCGTTGTTGAACAGATGTAGGCAAATATTTAAAGTGCGTTTTGAATCTTAAAATCGCTTCTGCCTTATTACCATACCCTCCCCCTCCATGAATATTAATTACATCTGCTCCTACAAGCTCTGATAAAACACCATGATACGATAATTCTTTGATTGAGTTTTCTACAACATCTCTTCTTAATGAATTTAATACCACAAATTGATCTGGATGAAACGTGAGCCTTACACCAAAATTAACAGCTTTGTCCTTAAGATCGCTACACTCGAGTAATATCTGCTGATAACTAGGAAGGTCTTTTAAATCGTAGCCATACTCTGGATGTGTATATATAGGAAAAAAATCACTATTTATCCTAAAAGATCCAATACGATTTTTGCCGCAAAAGGTAATTGCCTTAGATAAGGCAGATAAATTGGCACAAATCAATTCATCAATATACTCTAAATGATCAATTGATTTTTTTTCTAACGTTGAAAGATATCGTACCGTTGTTGTCCTAAACTTAATAGGTTCCTTAGTAAATAAACAGCACAGCGCTAATCTAATCATGGCAACAATTCTATATCCTATTTATCCTGAGCAATACTCTTACATAATCCACGAAAAAGTACAATATGGATAGGATAAAATAAGTACCAATATATTCTTCCTAAAATCCCTTTAGCCCTAAAAACAGTCGTTTGCTTAATGACACCCTTATCAATTCTATATTCCAACCACACCTCACCTGGCATCTTCATCTCTCCATAAAGAAGCAAATGTCCATCATCTTTTTTAGATAAAATAACACGCCAAAAATCTAATATATCTCCATGATTTAATATTCTAGGGTGGATTCGACCTCTTCTAATGCCAATTCCTCCAATCATTCGATCAAAAAGCCCTCGTATTTTCCACGCAAAATTCATAAAATACCAGCCATTATCTCCCCCAATTGTCCATAATTTTTCTATAGCGCGTTTTCTATCACTATAGGAATAAATACACCTTAGCTTATGACAACCATATTTAGGTATTCTAGCATACTGCATTAAATCGGGATTTAATCTACTTAGTACTAGTGCCCCCTTCCAGCTAGTAAATACTGCATGCTGCTCTATTTTTGAAAATGCCTTGCCTAATGATTCCATATAACTTAAGCATTTATGAGGAATAATTGTATCTATTGTATTATCAATACAAACTGCATCCTTTTTTAAACTCTCAACAAGAGCTTTTGCCAGTGAAAAATTTGTCGCTGTCACAAAAAAAAGCCAATAGCTAGATAGTCTTGGTGAAAGAAAAGGAATAGGAATAATCAATCTCTTTAAACCTCGTGCTCGCGCAAAATTCTTCAGTATTTCTCCGTATGTAAGTTGGTCGGGGCCTCCAATTTCGAATTTTACATTCATACAGCTTTTATTTCCTAAAATTCTCGTCAAATAAAAAATGACATCCCTAATTGAAATAGGTTGACACCGACTTTCAACCCATTTAGGCGCGATCATTACAGGTAGTTTCTCAACAAGATCTCGAATAATTTCAAACGAAGCACTTCCAGAGCCTATGATTATTGCAGCACTTAAAATAGTATATGGTATTTCTCCCCCACATAAAATCCTCTCGACATTTTTCCTTGATCGCATATGCATAGAAATATGAATCCCTCTAGAGATCCCACCTAAGTATATCAGTTGTTGGCACCGAGTATTTTTTAATGCATCATAAAAATTGAGTGCAGCCTTTTCTTCATCTACATAAAAATTATATCCACGACCCATTGAGTGTACAAGATAGTAGGCAGCGTCAATATCTCTGGGAATCTTATCTAAAGATTCTCTATCAAGAAGGTCACCTTCAATTACCTTCACCTTATCTTTAATCTCTTCTGGTATATAAAGCCTTTTAAGACTTCTTACTAAGGCGACTATCTCATGTTTATGATGAATAAGGGCTGCCAATAACTGACTCCCTATATAACCATTAGCACCCGTAAGCAAAATCCTCATAATATATTAGATATATGATACAATCTATTAAGTTAATAAAATAATTACTTCTTTTTCTTGGGTAAGGGTATGAAACTACTTGTCCTATCGATATAATTTTTATACGCCTCTTTTTTGGAAAGAAGTGATTGTTCTTCAGCTAAAGGAATTCCCGTAACAAAAAGTAAAAGATATAAAAGACCTAGTGGGCTTACAACTGACAAAAACCCGTAAGGTACCGATATAGCAAATAAAAACTGACCTATCCAAAAAATAAATTCAAAAAAATAATTAGGGTGCCGGCTATAATTCCATAATCCATAGTCACATACCTTATCCTTATTCTCCTTTTTCCCTAAAAAATGGACTAATTGATAGTCTGCAAAAAACACACCAATCCACCCTATACATACAAGCAATATTGCCAAAATATCCAACCACAGAAAATCTCTACTAGCAGACATTAAAAATAAAATTGGAAGAGTTAAAACTACAGCCGCAATAGCTTGCTTCATATAAAAGAAAAAATAATTATGATAGAGATTATCTTCCCATTTTTTAGAAAGAGCCTCATATCTTTTATCAATTCTTCCACTCAATAAGCGATAGCCTAGCAAGGTGGATAATCTGACAGCCCATAATATCATAGATATCAAGACAAATAATGCAATCGGACCGCTAGCGTGAGCTAATATAAAATATAAAGCAGAAATAGATCCTACACACAAAGTCCATGCTAGATCGACTATCGATGGATTTTTAGTAAGAATATAAATACACCAAGTAATACAAAAAAAACAAAATGCAAAAACTAATGCTATAATCAAATATAAAAACACAAAAAATAAACTCTCATTTTTCTTTTTTATATTACCATAAATTTAAAACTTATAACTACAAAAATAAATCCTGCTATAATGCCTTTTTAAAATTAAGGGTATAATTTGCATTCCCTCCAAACTTCCTATCTTGTTTAAACCCATTACTCTCAAACAAATCTTTTAATTGTTCCGATGTTATCTTGTCTGGGTCTCCCCACAACTCAGATATAGAAATCAACCCATCAGGCTTTAAAAGCCTAGAAAATTCATGAATATACGCGGTCTTATTTTCAACCTCACCAAAAGCAGTCACAAGAAAAATTCGATCAAATTCGTTATCATTAAAATCAAAATCTTTTCCATTACATAAATAATATTCAATATTGCAAATCCCTTTCTTCTTCATCCGTCTTTTTGCTATATCAAGCATTTGTTTCTGAATGTCTGCAAGTACAAGGGTGCCTTCACTAATAACATAAGCCACACTCGGGCTAAAATATCCCGGGCCACAACCAACCTCTAATACTCTATCACCCTTCTGAAGAGATAATCGTTCTATAAGCTTTTTAGGAGACAGAAAGAGGTTTCTTATAGGGATTAAAAGTGTGAAGGCTAGATTATATGGGAATATACCCTTAGATGAAAAAGAAAGTTTTTTTGATTTTTGCATTATACAATGCTATAAAATCATAAATACAAAAACAAGGAATTGATTTATTAAAATTTAGATTGTTGAAATAGAAAATTCATTTTCTACATATAGTCATCTAGAGCAGATGCTCATGCCTACTGCAATGAGAGCCCTAAATCTCACCCTCTATACCCTCATCATCGTCACTAAAGACTAAGAGTTGATATGCCTCCATCAACCCCAAAGACCTGACCCGTTATCCATTCCGATTCACCACTCAAAAGGAACTCTGCCATTGCAGCTATATCATTGGGTGCTCCTAATCGCTTGAGAGGATGCCTCTGCACTAATGAATCTTTTCCACGGTCTATTAAGCTACTTGCAAGGGGTGTCTCTGTGAGGGAAGGAGCTATACAATTGACACGTACTTGAGGTGATAATTCGGCTGCGAGAGAACGTGTCATTCCTTCAACAGCTCCTTTTGCAGCTGCTGTTGATGTATGGAAAGGCATTCCTTTTTGCACAGCTACAGTGCTAAAGAACAGTAGACTTGCCGAATGACCTCCTTGCAAAAGCGAAAGGTAGGATTTAACAGCTCTTACAGCTCCAAGAAAATTAATTTCGAGATCCCTTTGGAAGTCTTCGATCTTCAATTGTTTAAAAGGTTTCAAGTTTAAAGTGCCTGGACAATATACAATCCCATTGAGATCGTCATTTATATCTGGAAATGATTCACTATTTACATCACAGCTAATGTGGGTAACCTCAGGAATGGAAGGAGCAGTGCGACACAAGGTAATAACTTCGTAATTCTTTGTAATTAGCCGCCTAGCAATAGCCTCACTTATTCCATAACTTCCTCCAATAATCAAAAATCTCACTATTTTTCTTCTCCATTTGAATTATTAATCTTTTAGCCAAAAGTAATAAAAACTGACCCGGCAAACATAGTTGTGGCAGGTAGCGACTTGACCATTGAATCACCTACCTTAATGTGCATCGTAATAGCTCCAAACATTAGAACTGCAAGTGCCATAGCTGCAAAACGCGTAATTTCAGGAAACCAAAAACCTGCGATTAGACAACATGCCAAAACCACCTTTACCGTCCCTATGAGAACCATAAACCATACTGGTAATCCGTAGGCTGCAAATTCAGATCGCATGTCTTGAGCACCCCCCCCCCGCGCCATTTTGTAGATTTGCTAGGACGAAGCAGCCACACATTGAAAATACCAATAGCAACTAGGAGTTGTACGATTATTCCGATTATATCCATTATTGCCACTTAGTTATATTTTTTTTTAATCTAGCAAATAAGAGCTAAAATAACAAGGAAATGGTTTCTCTGAGGGTGTTTCAGCTACAAGCTTTATAAATAGCAATAATTTCTTTTGATGCAATCTTATGGTCGACAATAGGCTTAAAGGTTTTATCCTTGCACCACTTGTTTACATATTCTAGTTTTGGATCAAACTTCTCTTGCTGTAAATAGGGATTAAATACCCTAAAATAGGGTTGAGCATCACACCCTGTAGAAGCTGCCCACTGCCAGTTTCCATTATTTACTGACGGGTCATAGTCTATAAGTTTTTGCGCAAAGTACTTTTCTCCCATTCTCCAATCAATATGAAGATCTTTTACAAGAAATGAAGCTGTAATCATTCTTACACGATTATGCATATACCCTGTTTCATTAAGCTCGCGCATTCCTGCGTCTACTATAGGAAATCCTGTTTTACCCTCACACCAAGCCTTAAATGATTTTGATCCTTTCTTCCATAGTATTTTATCATACTTTGCTCTGAATGCCCCCTTAAAAACGTGAGGATAATGGTAAGCAATATGGGTAAAGAAATCACGCCAGTAAAGCTCAGTTAGCAACGTATGATTTTTAGGGAAATGTGATAGTATTTCATGGTAAACTTCGCGGATTGAAATCGTCCCAAATTTATTGTGAGCAGAAAGATGCGTTGTATAGTTTTGCGCAGGAAAGTCTCTTAAGGTTTCATAGTAAGTGAGTTTTTTTACCCCATTTAGTAGCCTAAGACCCTTGGCTCTACCTCCAATTAAATCTAATTTAGGATTGACTTCACCCTTAAGCTTTTGATCAGAAAAGTTTGACTTTCTTAAAGTTGTCGGCTTTCTTACAAAGAGTTTTTGCGCTTTCTTGCAAAACGGTGAAAATACTGTATAAGGTTCACCGTTGTCCTTTAATACAGATTCGGGCTCTTGGAGAAGAGCATCTGCAAATATCGCGACTTCCACATTCCTTGATTTACATAAGGACTCAATTTTCTTATCTCTTTTTAGGGAAAAGGGCGTATAGTCTTTATTAAATGTCACTAGATCCACTTCATATTGGCCTAGAATTTGTTCTATAACATCTTCTGCAATTCCTTGAAAAAAATGGAGTTTGCCACCTTTCTTTTTTAACTTGTTATTCAAATCCGAAAGAGCACTTAGCATAAAATTATATGCATTATCAGAGCGATATGAGTTGTTTTTAGTTTGTCTGGGATCGAATATGAATGTAGGGATAACAAGGTCTACTTCTTCTAAGGCATAATTAAGTGCTGTATTATCCTCAATACGAAGATCCCGCCTAAAAATATGGAGCGCTGTTTTCATTACCTGCCTCAGAAAAAAGTTTGGTTTTGATATGTTATGATTTTATGGATAAAATCTTTTTTTGCCTTAATTTTAGTAAGTGATAGAATTTAATTCTATATCTGCTCTATTTAGGATAACATGCTGGAAGAAATTAATTGAATAAAAACTGGCAAATAGATCATATCTGTTTCTTCCTTACTCAAATTTGGTAGTCAAATTGCTCATTCCCTATTTGCTGACGATAATGTATGCTACAACCCTGGACTTTAGTATTTGGCTAATGAACTACGATGGGGGATAAAATTGAAAAGCTCTAATAAACCACATATCATAGTTGTTGGTGCAGGCTTATCCGGTCTTGCTGCCTCCTTGGAGATCGAAAGGCTTGGGGGGTCGGTTACTATTTTAGAACGTACAGAATCCTTAGGCGGTCGTATTAAAACGGACCGGTTAAACGGTTTTTTGTTAGACCACGGATTTCAGGTTCTTTTAACGTCCTATCCAGAACTAAAGCAACTAAAGATATCAGACTCTATGAATCTTAAAGCATTTCTTTCTGGTGCAATTTGCCATAGAAAACATAGTACTTATCGCGTCATTAATCCGTTACGACATTTTTTTCGGTTCCTTAAAAATAGTCACAATATTAGTTTCGAAACCTACCTTGATTTCCTAAAATTAGCATCTATTATATATTCAAAGGTTCCCCTAAAATATTCTACAGACAAACTTTTGAAGAAAAAAAATATCTCATTTGATACTAAACACTATTTTTTAGAACCTTTTTTTGGGGGAGTATTTCTCGATACGCAACTCGATGCTAGAGCTCAGATCTTTGTTGAATATTTAAGGTTATTTTTGTATGGGTTTGCAACCCTCCCTGAACAAGGGATGCAAGCCCTGCCTAGAGCTATTTACAATAAGTTAAAGAACACCCGAATACTTTTTCATCAAGAGGTGAAGGAAGTAGGAGAAGGGAGTGTTCTCCTAGCAGATGGTGATCAGATCTCTGGCGATGCTGTAATTGTCGCAGTAGACAATCCAGCATACAAGGCATTGGTAAAAGGCTCATGGGCGATAGAAAGTAAATCGGTTCGTTGTTTTTACTTTTCAGCACCAAAAGGACACATAAAAAACTCACCCTTTTTACACGTTGGAAATGGTGGTCCTATCTCTAACCTGTGCATTCCTAATCATATCCAGCCCAGCTATGCTCCGAAGGGCTTCGATCTTATTTCAGCTACTGTCGTAAGTCAAGATTGGCAAGAGAAAAATGACCTTCAGAAGGTCGTAGGAGAAAATGTGTCTTCCTGGTTGTCTATTCCAAAAGACATCTTAAGTTTAGTAAAGTCCTATTATATCAAACATGCGCTTCCTTTTCAAAAAACACCGCCTATGCTAGATAATGAAGTAAAAATGAAAGGCTTTGAAACAGTATTTTTAGCTGGAGAAATAGTGCAGCCTCCCTCAATAAATGGCGCTCTAGTCTCAGGAAGGAAAGCTGGTAAAGCTGCATTACTTGCAGTTAAGCGTCCTCTTTGAGATATTTTATAATACTTGGTAAGATACACATTTCTTGTCGGAAAAGCTCCAGCAACCTTAATAATAAATAATTTTCCCTTGTTGATTAAAGTAAAACTGAGACATTCCCAGAAACTCCAAAAATTCATCGGCCTGACTCAGTCAGATGTGTATTGTGTAACGTATCTATACATCTAGCTTTCCAAAATTACTATCGTGAATATGAAATTCATTCTCGTGCATTTTTTTTAAAAGCGCCATCCAGTTATCTAGCAATCGCACCATTTGCTATTACAGCATAGATTCTATCATTCAAGCAGATTGACTCGTGACGCAGCATCTCATTGGCGGTTGTATTATTCTTGGCAAGAACTACAAAACAAAGAAAAATTGATGACTTTGAATAGCATGAGAAAATGTTTACGATATTTTCTAGATTTTATATAAGGTTAATTATGAGGAAAAAAATAAAGAAATTTATAAAAAAATCTCAAATGCCTGTTTCTGCAGAACGGCTCTTTGAATGGCATGAAAATCCCTGCGCTCTTGAGAGGCTCACCCCTCCATGGAATAGAGTAAAAGTGATTCGTAAGGATGAGGGAATAAAGCCTGAGTCTGAGGTCCACTTGAAAACCTATTTCGGACCTATTCCTTTTAACTGGGTGGCTCGTCATAAAAAATACCAAGCTGGCAAGGAGTTCTCTGATATTCAGGTCAGCGGTCCTTTTGCAAAATGGGAGCATCACCACAGAATGTTTCCGAAAAATAAAGACGAGTCATTTTTAGAAGATGAGATTGAATATCAGGTGCGCTTTGGTTTAGCTTCCAGGATTGCCAAGCGGGCGATCGAGCAGCTTTTTCATTATCGGCATACTTTACTCCGTTGCGATCTTGAACTACAAAATAGCATTCCTACCAAACCATTAACTATTGCAATAACGGGATCATCTGGTCTTGTTGGATCAGAACTTTCTTCATTTTTGCGCAGCGCAGGACACAGAGTTCTTTCCATCGTTCGCAAAGAGCCAAAAAAAGATGAAATACACTGGGATATTAACTCTGGTAAGATTGAAAATGAGAAGTTGGAAGGAGTTGATGGGGTCATTCATCTCTCAGGCGAAAATATCGGATCGAAAAGATGGACAAATACAAAAAAGAAGCGAATTGAAGACAGTCGAGTTCGTGGCACTTCTGTTTTGGTTCAGGCCTTAAATAGTTTGAAATCCCCACCGAAAGTACTAATTTCCGCATCTGGTGTGGGTTACTATGGGATAAAAAGCAATGTCATCGCAAATGAGGCAGCAGAACCTGGCAAAGATTTTCTTGCGCAAGTCTGTAAGAAGTGGGAGGCAGAAGCCAGAGGTTTTAAAAAAGGCCGGGTCGTTACTCCAAGGTTCGGTGTTGTGCTCACGCCAAAAGGGGGAGCTCTTAAAAAGATGCTACCACCATTTAAAATGGGATTGGGAGGCAGAATAGGCTCAGGCAACCAGCTTATGAGCTGGGTTTCTATTGACGATCTCGTATATCAGCTCTACCGAATCCTACTGACTCCATCCATCGAGGGACCTGTTAATCTATGTGCTCCTCAAATGGTAACCAACCTTGAATTTTCAAAAACACTGGCATTAGTTCTTCATCGCCCCTGCCTTTTTCCTGTTTCAGCTTTTATGGCTAAGCTCCTATTTGGGGAAATGGCAGAGGCTACGATTCTATCTAGTATTGGTGCTAAGCCAACAAAAGTAGAAGAAGCTGGACTGCCCTTCTACTACCCTGATCTGTTATCTGCACTAAAACACCTACTTGGAAAATCCCGATGAAAAAGCCCTCTCAATCTACGCTATTTTTTTTATCCATGTTTACAGCCTGCTCTCAATCTTATGACGAACCTAAGTATGAATTAGTCAAAAGCGACAACCCGTTTGAAATCCGCTATTATGAAAAACACCTTGAAGCTTATGTCAGCGTTGATAGCAGTTTCGAAGAAGCTAGTAGAAAAGCTTTTCCAATCCTTTTTGAATATATTTCAGGAAAGAATATAAATCAGCAGGAGATTGATATGACAGCTCCTATTACGCAAGAGTCTAAAGGCGTAAAAATTAAAATGACCACTCCGGTAACACAAGTAAATAATGGTGAGATATATCGCGTAGGCTTTGTGATGCCCTCTAAATGGACTTTAAAGACCTTGCCAAAACCCATAGATGCCAGGATTACCATTCGAGAGAAACCAGCAAGAAAAGTTGCTGTTGTTAATTATAGCGGAACTTGGTCAACCAGCAATTATGAAAAACATCTTCTGGAACTACAAGACTGGATAAAGAAAGAAAACCTCACTCCCCTATCTTCAGCCGTCTGGGCCCGCTATAACTCACCATTTTCCCTCTGGTTTACCCGCAGAAATGAAATTCAGATTGATGTAAAATAAAACTAACCAGTTTATTCCGAATTATGATCATCTAACGACTCCAGTGGCCCACTATAGCTATACAGAAAAGCAAAAAATCCTCACCTAACCTTTTCATTCGAGGCTTTTCGATTTCCAGCATGCGCACCAATCTTAGTTGCATCCCACGTGAACTGTAGTGCCTTTATTTCCTGAGCGATTAAATTGCATCGTGCAAGGCTGATCTTATGATTTTTGAATAAAAAAACTTTTGCTCTATATCATGGGCTTTAGTATTCTATACGTACAATGTTTAATTTGTGGCTTCCAGAGATAAATCGCCATAGATAGCTTGTTGTAAGTTGGAGGGATGGCAGAGTGGTCGAATGCGTCTGTCTTGAAAACAGAAGTGCCGCAAGGTACCGGGGGTTCGAATCCCTCTCCCTCCGTATTTACAAACAATTCTAACCTTTAGTCTTATCACCTAAAAGAGATAATACTTGGATTTTACGAAGATCATCTACAGCAATAGAATCAAAGTATTTATTTTCCATAGTTTTTTTTAGAGCTTGAAGCACTC
>CACLRR010000014.1 GCA_902609415.1 uncultured Chlamydiae bacterium | reverse complement strand
TTTCTATTTTTTTGATGTTAGGGAGGCTGTTGAGTCTGTAAACCATTTCATTAAAGTCTATATCAGTAAGAAGGTGACCTACCAGAAAGACTGTTTGATTTGAAGGGTTATAGTTAAATTGCACTGCTGGGAAATGTTCCAGAGTTGCTGCTATCTGGGAGGTTTCATCTTTATGAGAAATTTCAATGGTTTGACCTCTAAAAAGAGCTAGAAGGCTGATAATTGATACGAGGAGGATAGCACCAAAGGAGCAGGCAAGCACAAGATATCTTGTAGGTATGATTGTTTCTTTCCAGTTATGACCTATTTTTCCTTGGTCCTGATCTGCTATGTGATCTTCTGAGGAGAGGGGGCCGTCTTCTTCTTTAGATGCGTGTGCTGAGAGCGGCTTTTCTGAAAAGATGGTTTCTCTTGCTTCATCTTTATTGATGAGTAGAAAAGATGTCGTGCCGATAGTGACTAGATCCTGTGAGTTAAGCGTTTGTGAGCCTTCTAATTTTGTACCATTGACGAAGACGCCATTTTTACTTTGTAGATCTTCAATTTTTATATGATTGTCGTTATCAAGAGTAATTTTGGCATGTTTTTTTGATATGCTAAGATCTTGGAAGACAAGATCTGCAACAGAGGGGTCTTTACCAAGAGTATGTGATTCTCCTGGCATGAGTATAAATTCTGCACCATGATTAGGCCCTGCTATAATCTTTATGAGCCACTTCGCTTCTAGATCTTGTGAGAAAACAGAAAATGATAGGGAGCTTTCTAAGGAGTGATCCTCTTCCTTGTTATTTTGAGGTGTATTGTTGCTTGACTCCTTTGAGAGTGTGAATTTATATAAACCATTTGCTATTTGTATGTTGTCTTCTTCTTGTAGAAGATATTTTCCTTCAATTTGAGTTCCATTGACTTGAAGGGGGTTTGTTTTGCTTAGGTTTTCTAGGTAGTAGAGGCCTTCTTCAAGAGTGATTTTAGCATGGTTGCGAGAGGCCATTGGATCTTCAAAGACAACATCACATGTTTCTTGATCTCTACCAATGATCCAAAAATCTTTGTTTTCTAGAGCAAATAGAGTGGTGCCATCCTCATGAGCTAGGTATGCGACCATTTTATTGTACTCCATTTTTATATTCATTTATAACTAAGACAGAGAGTATAAAGTAAAAGAGGCAAATTGTCTACACAGACAATAGGATCTTTGATAATAATCTCTTGTTTTGCCTTATAACGATTTAATAAAAAGAAGGTAAGCTTTTTTATGTAAAATCTTCTATTTGCTTTTGCCAATAATCAATATAATTTAAGAAATCTTCAATCTTATCGCGAAAAATTTTATAATTAATATCATAGGAGATGCGCAAGGAGAGGAAAATTTGTTTTTCATTAGGGTCAATACTAAGAAGTGCTCCACCAGTACCTTGGAAGAGAAAGCAGGCTTCGAGGAGATGAGCGTTAAGTTCATGCTGGTTTGTTGAGGGGAAGTTTGTGATAGGCTGGAAGATCATAAACCAGTCTTCATTGATATGCCTGATGTTTAGTTCATCTTGATTAGAAATCGAGAGCTTGTAATAGGAGCCTTCTTCATCTTTTTGTTCTATAGGCTTAACATCGAGATATTTTTCTAGCTCATTAAATAGAGATTCTAACATGGGTGGCCTTTATTATATTTAGAGATTACATTTGTGGATATAAAAATCAAGGGCGTGATAGGGGTAGTAGTAGGGGACTGTATTATGGATGAATTTGACAAAATTATAGAGTTCTTTTCTTTGGAAGAGCGTGAGCGTGAATCTCGTGTAGAGGATGTCTTTGATCAATCACTTGAGTTTATTGAAAAGTATAAGTATCTGATAAACAAGGGGAGTGATAGGGAGAAGGAGGAGATGCAGGCTAAGATGTCACAACTAAGAGAGCGTTTGCATATTGAATCTGCAAAGGTTAATAAGGAAATGGGGATGGATGAATCTGAAGTTAAAGAGTTTACTAATCAGAGTAAGAACTTTTCAGAAGATCAGTGGGCATTTTTGCAGAAGGTAAAGAACTATGTTAGTGAAAAAAAGTCAGGTGAAGCAAAACAAAGAGAGATGAAGAAGGAGGAGCGTATCAAGAGCCATAAGCAAAAGAAAGGCACAAAGCATACAAACAAAAAAAAGTGGATTAGGTCGTAATGGTAAGAAAAAAGCGAGGTAATTTAAAAAAAATAGATGATGAGGTTAGGGGTTCTAAGGATGAAGAGCTTACGCCTTTTAAGCTTCTTAAAAAAACACGTATGGTTTTTAAGTTGACCTTGGAGATTTTAAACGGGGCCAAAAATAACGTGGAAAAGCAGGTTGCATTTCAGCTTTATAATAATTTTGTACAAGAGTCACAAGAAAGAATGTTGAAGTATGGGCAAAAGTTTTCTCTAGAGAAGACCGAAGTTGTAGGTAGGATTTCTTCAGAAATCAACGAAAAGTACTTACCTGAGGATTATAGGGCACTTGATGATGAAGTTGAGCATTTAAGGCATCAATTGATGAAGGCATTTGCTAGTGAGAGAGTTGCGATAAAGAAGGAAAGAAAAGATAAGCTAAGGAAGAAAAGAAGGATTAAAAATAGAGTGAAGTTATAGATATGGGGAATTTAGTTATCGAAAAAGCATTTGAGGATGTGATTGGGATGCTTAAGGTTCTTATTAATGGAGAAATGCTTCCTGTTGATACTGTGTTATATATATATCTTAAACTCTATAAGGAGCTTAATATAGAGCTTAAAACTGCAAACCGAAAAGAGCAGAATGCAATTATGGAATTAGCGAAAAAGCGGTTTCCTGAAATTGGGGAATTGGTTGAGGGAGTCATGGAAGTCTATGGAAGAGAGAAGTTTAGCGTTATTGATGATCAAGGTCTGGAAATGATTGGTTCTCCAAACGTCAATTATTTATCAGAACACATTAAAATAGAGAGAGAAAAGCTTGGTTCATTTATTAGAAAAGAGTCTAGGCGTAAAGTTAGAGTAAAGAGATCGCGAAAAATCAAAAAAGATTAACTCTAGAAATAAATACATAAAGCACTTAAAAGCAACTAGTTGTAATAAATTTCCCACAACAGAAAATGTTTAATAGTTGAAATTTAAATAATTATTTGTTATAATCTTTTACGGGGGCAAACACCCTGCGTGAAATGGAGGGCTTTATCATGGGTAATTATGGAGTAGATGGAGTAGATGGAGTAGATGGAGTAAGTGGGAGTGGTCAGGAAGATGCAATTGAGCAATATGAGCAGTATACAAAAAGTGCAGCAGCAGATACTGCATGGCTAAAAGACGTTTTTTCTAAGAAAACACCAACATCGCCTAATGGTGAAGTTAGTATGTTTATGGTTGCAGCAATAATGTATGTGATGAATAAGTATACATCAGATGAGTCTGGTAAGATGGCAGCTATTCAAAGTGGTTTCCAGTATACTATGGCCGATGTATCAAAGCTTCAGTCTGATTTTGATTCTTGTTCTCCTGACAGTCACTCACCTGCTATTTCACCAGATCAATTTATTGAGGATCTTGCTAATTTTCAAAAGAACTTTTATGGTAAAGGTTCAAGCATAAACGATGCATCTCCTTTTATGCAGGAGCTGTACAAACAAGATCCTGCAGAGTATAATAGTGCTGTACAACAGATTCAAAATGCAATTGCAGGTATAGGTAATCCGAATGATTATACAGCAGATACACTTACGAAAATATGGGAGCACTATGCAGCTAATACAAGTGATCCAGGGTACAAAACTGTAACAGATATGCTTACAAATTTAACTAATACTGCGAAGGGTGATAACTCTTCAGCAGCAGCGCAGCTAAAGGTTCAAACATCGCTAGCTACATCATCGGAAGGATCATTAAATAATATGTATAAGGCGATGAGTAAGATGGATAATCAGAGTGTAAATAACCAAAAAACGAACTAAATAATAGGAGAAAATGTATGGGTCAATCAGAGACGGATGGATTTCCACCTCCTGCATCACTCAATGGCCACCCTATGAATGCATGGATGGAGGTCATGATGGCGGGCGTACATTGTGATCAATCCTTGATTACAATGATGAATGCAATAGGGCAGGATGTAGAGCTGCAGAGTAAGGCAGCACAGGCATATATAAAAAGCTCAGAGGCGAACTTACAAAAGCTAGCTAATGATGTTGCTGCTCAAGCAGCACAGAAAAATAATAGTTCGGGTGTAACCGCTGCTGAAACTAAATATAACGTTGCTTCGACAGTAACAAACCAGGCAACACAACAAGGAGCATCTGATGCGCAGAAGGTTGCTCAAACACAGCAAGGGTGTACACAGGCAGAGCAGGATGCAGCACAGCTTTTAACAGCGTTGCAAACTCTCTACCAAAATGATGTAAGTATGATACAGGGCTGGAGCCCATAAATTTTAAAAAGAGAAGGTGGTATATATGGCGGAATCATACCAAGTTCCTAATAAAGTTTCAGAGGTAAATATTGTTGGTGCAGTTCAAGAGCATCAGCCAAATACAAATAAAGGAAAAAATGCAACAACACAGGCGCTTTTACAAGAGTTAGATCAGCTATTGGCATTAGAGCAGCAAAAAAAGAGTGGATCAAATAAGGATCCTGTTGCTCAAGTGAAAAAAACAATCGATTTGTTTACTCAGAATTTGGGACAAGTAATGAAAAGTAATCCCGGTTATGTGGGGACTTTTTGTCAGAAGTTAGGTGCAATTTTAGAAGACAATCCTGATCAAGTAGAATTAATGAACTATTTTAATAGTTCTTTCTCATCAGCAATGGCAGGTAGAGGAAATTTAGAGGAGAGAAGTGCAGTTTTTGATGGATTAAGAGAGTTATTCCCAGAAGGAACTTTTACAAAAGAAGAGAATCCAGTTGAAATTTATAGGAAAGCACTCAATAGCGGTGAGATAAATGCTGCAACTCTTTTAAAGGCACAACAATATTCTGATGCTCAAATAGAAAAAATGCAAACTCATTTCTCTGCTTCACTTGTGACAGCAGCAGCGGTTTCAACTTCATCTACAGCAACCTCCGCTACACCCTCAAACGATTACTTAGATTTAATAAATAAACTTTCACTAATGATTTTTGACAATGAGACCCCTAATGTTGATAAAAAAGGAGTCTTAGCACTGTTAAATAGTATCCAGAAAAGAACTGATAAAAAAGGAGCATCTGCAGTTTTAGCTTTATTACACACATTGGATAGGATGAATTTATCTAAAAGTGAATTTTCAGCAAAACTTGCAAATGTAGCAGAGGCTATTAATCAATGTGGAGCTAGTGATCCATCAGATGCTGTTAAGAAACAAACGCCTAAGGAGCCACCAGCACCTCCACCTCCTGCATCTCCTACAGGTAGTCCTGATCCAAATATTTCTAGGATGCAAGGTCTTGCCTTTATGTACATGAATGAAATCCAGGAAGCTCTCATACAGCAGGGGCAGAAAATGGCAACGATTGCACAGATAAATGGTAATGCCCTTATCACGAGTGCTGTACAGACGCAGAAGCAAGCAGCAGAAGAGATTAAGAAGTACGATGAAAAAGTAGCAGCGGCAAAAAAAGCAGCAGAAAGACCTTGGTATGAGAAGTTATTCGATGTACTGTTTACTGGTGTTGTAGCGTTTGTTTTTTCAGGCTTTGATCCAGTAGTAGCAGTTGCTGCAATGGCAGTGTCTGCTGTGATGTCGTTTACAGGTTTAGGTGATAAATTAGCAAGCGCTGTATCTAAGGCTTGTGGTGGTGGAGCCGGTGGAAAGATCTTGGGTTTTCTTACAGTAGCCGTTGTTTCTGCAGTTGCTACAATGGGGGTAGGAGGGCTTGCTAGCTTGGCAGGTGATATGACAGAATTAGCAAGTCAATCACTGGCCTCGATGTGGGCTTCATTCGGTGAAGGAGTCGGCGAAGATGTAGGTATTGAAATGTCAGAGATGGGATCTTCAGCGGCTGCGAAAGCCGGATCTTCAGTGAGTACTGTTGATGATGCGACTTCTAATGCGGCTGTTGATGCGGCTACTAGTTCTGCAGCAGCTGATACAGCGGCAAATATGGGGCAATCTGTTGCGAATCCTAGTGGAGGATCTAATAGTGGGAGCGGAGATTTTTATGGAGGTGTTGCAGATGGTGCAGGTGCTGCAGCTGAAGAGATAGGTGAAGAGCTAGGTGAAGAAGCAGTTAGTCAATCAACTACAACTCTTGTTGATGAAGGATTAGGTGCAAGTACAAGAAAAGCTATGACTCAGATTTCTGAATACCTAGGTAAGGTAGCAGCAAGAAGAGGGATGAAAACCTTAATACTGACTAATGCTATTCAAGGGTTCTTTGAAACCACAGAAACAGGGAAAGATGGTAAACAGGATGATTGGTTAACAGCGATGTTAGGTAAAAGTAGCCCAGTTACTTTAGCCATTGGTGCAGCAATAGGGCAATTATTGACGCTTGGTGTTGGGTTTGCAGGTGGAAAGATCGAAGCTGATGGTGAAAGTCTTAGTAAGTTGGGACTATTTTTTACAGGGGCTCTTGGCGCTGGTGAACAAACATTCCAGGCAATTCAGAGTTTTAAGGAGTCAGCTATAGAAAAAGAAATGTCCCAGCAGTTAATGATGATAGCTGCATTGCAAAAAGAATTCACTACTAAAATGACCGTTAGTAAGATGGCAAATAGTTCTGGAAGTCAATGGGCTAAGGAAACTGTTGAATTAGCAAAAACATTTGATGAGACAATTTCACAAATGACAAAAACAATGAATCAGGGGAATCAAAAAATGGCAGAGGCAGCAGCTAGTTCATTTTAATACTAAAAAATAATAAGAGGTATTTTTTATGAGTCAAGTAAATGATGCAACAAGAAATGTAGTTAAAGAAGCTGCAGCTAATCAAATAGAAAAGCAGCAGCAAAATCTTGAACAAGCCACTGCTGCAAAACAAGAAGTAATACAAAAAGCACTAGAGGCATTAAAAGATGCAGTAGAGACTGTTATTGGTGATTACGAAACATCTGGAGAAGCACAGGCTTCTGCAGGGAGTGCTGGTTCTGATCTAAGAGTAAATCAGCTCGTAGATTCATCTAAAGGCTTAGCAAATGCTCTAGCCTCGACAACCTCAATGCCAGAGCTTGATAAAACAGAGATGGTTAAGGAAGTTGTAGGCGCACTTAAGGTGAAATTGAGACATATATTGCCGGAAAAGGCTCTTCAAATGTTTAGTGAAGATGAACCTCATAAGGCATTGAAGACACTTCTTACTGCAGTACACAAGCACCTAGATGGGACCGCAAATGCTGGAGGATCGGATGGTCCTTTTGTCTTCTATATGTCCGCATCTTCACAATGTACACAAGCCCTACTCGAGTTAGTTGATGAGTTGACAAAATTAACAAATCAGTTAAAGGAGATTTCTTGTAGTCAGGGTAATCTGATAGGAACAGTAGGAACATCACAGGCTACTGAGCAATACAATGATACATATAATGATTCCCAAAAGGAACAAGCTCAGTCAACTGCAGCTTTGATCACAGGAATAGTATCAGCATGTATTGTTGCTGGAACAGCTATGCATTTAGGCTCGAATTATAGTAGTATGTCAGGAACAAGATCTGCTGCTGCGGAAAGAGCTATGAACGGTCTAGTTAAAATAAGAGGAGATATGAACCTAACTGAAGATGTAGCTGCTGGAGAGCGTTTAGAGCCTAATGCTGTAGGTGACAAAACAGCTGATGAGATACAGGCAATGCGTGGAAAGTTAGGAAATATTAGTAAGGGTGAAGCAGCGGATATAAGAGAGCTCCTGACTAAAGACTCAATAGAAAGTTTAAGTCAAGAAACAACGCTTGGTAGATTTAGGAAACTCTTGAAATCGGTTGGGTTGTGTAAAGAAGTACCGCGTTCAAAGCCGTTTATTCAGTTTAAGGATGCAGAGGAAGGTTCAGGAATTAAGTTGAGCCAGTTGTTTAATGGAGATGAAGGGAGTGTAGATTCTCTTGATGACGAAGCTAGAGGAAAAATAATTGATCATCTTACTAAAAGTGCAAAATTTACCGCGGATTCAGCTCGAGGTACAGAACAGGCGGCGTCTGCAAGAGTTACAGCTCTTACTACAGTAACACAAGTGGTAGGTCAAGCAACAAATAGCATAACAAACTTTACTGCTCAGCAAGCAATGTCTACGCAGTCTGTTGAGCAAGCAGAAGCCAGAAAGCTTGCTACTTTGTATCGCTCAACTGGTGAAATTGCCAACCAGGCAGCATCAAGGTCTGAGCAATCGCATTCTTCTAACTGGAGTGCAATCAATGCTGTACTTGCAAAGATAAGTCAGATAGGTATGGGAATGAGTGCATGATTGTAAGTAACGGACAGTTAGTGACTTATGAAAACAAAAGGCCCCAGGATTGGGGCCTTTTTACTCATAATAAGTTGATTTTTAATCAATAATGTATTATAATAGAGTTTAAGAAAAGTTGTATTAATTTAAGGTGGAAAGATGTCAGCGACAACTAGCTTACGTATGACAAGCATGGATGATATATGTACAACTGGATTTAAGAAGGATAAGGAAGATGATAAGGCTAAAGCTCTAGATACAGCGATTAAAAGACTTTATCTGCAAACACGGCAAGAATTTAACAGTGCAAATGAAGATGGATGGAAACTTAGGAATATAAACCTAAGTAGAAGAGTGCTCATAATTCATAATGGCAAGGAGAGAAAGGAGTTATGTTTACATAAACTATCTCTTAGTCCATCCCCCGTGCAAAAATTAGCAGTGGATACTTTAAGGGCAACTAAAGAGATCTTTTCTACACATGGCGATATCATTGCTCAAAAAAACCACATTAAGACGGTTCAAGAAAGAGTGTATTATGGTGGCAAGACTACTGCTGAAAATAGTGTTATTGCCAGCTTTAATACGAGTAGATCGTGGTTTGAGAATGGCATAAATGAGGATATACGACCATTATATTCAGGGCAGGTTAGACAGGATCTAAGGCACTGCCAGGCATTACTTTTAGGAGAAGAAGCTGCAAGCATTACTGAAGCTCAAGAAGTTAGCGCTGAAAAAGCTGTGACCAAACAATTAGTTAAGGTTGAAGCCTTCTTTTATGAGAGAAACTATCAATTGGCTGTATTAGCGGATAAATTGAAAACAAGCAAAAGTGAACTAGAGCAGGAAATAACTGCTAAAAAAAGGGAAGGAGCTAAGACTGAATCTCTTAGAGAGCAACTGGTTAAAATAGAGGGAAGGATAGCAACAATTAATGGTCAAAAGGAATCTAATGGTAGACAGTATGATCGTTTTGCTATAAGACAATATTTGGTTTATAGTTACATATGTCGTGTACGCAGAAAAGAACCGTCAGCTGATGAATTTGTAAAGTTTGCAACGGAAAGTTATAAAAGGCTTGCTCCTAAAGCTGATGTTACTGTGGGTCTAACAAAAGATTACCTTAGCCAATTATCTGAGTACGTAAAACCTACACTTCTTGGAGACCGTACTTTTGGTATGAGTCTTGAAATTGGCATGGCGAAGGCATTTAGTTCATTTGCTCCTGTAGAAGAAGCAGAGATAGAGATGCCATTGTATTTGTTTGATGGAGATGGTGATCTAGATAGTTGTGCTCGAAGTGCATTAGGTACAGCTACTGATTGCGTTAAGCAGAGTTTTCCTGAAGATGAAGAGATTGGGATAGCTGCTTTTAGAGAAAGAGTCAAAGATGTGACGAAACCAACTTCGACCGACTATAAAGGAGTAGTTAGATTGCAAGCACCTACTAGGCTAGATGTAGACACTGGGAGAGAATTAAGCGAGGTTGTTTGATAATTAGCTAAAGTCTGGTGAGGTTTTTTTCTCTTCAGTGATCTTTTCACGAATAACAGTTGGTTTTTTAGATCCTTCAATACATTCTTTATCAATGATGACTGAGGTAATCTCTTCATCTGTAGGGATCTCAAACATCAGATCAATTAATTGCGCTTCAACAATCATACGTAGGGCTCTTGCTCCAGTACCCGTCTCTTTTGCCTTTATACCAATAGCTTCAAGACCATCATCTGTGAATTGAAGATCCACATTGTCGTCTAAAAAGAGTTGCTTATACTGGGAAATAATCGCATTTTTAGGTTCTGTAAGTATTTCTATCAGGTCCTGGACTGAAAGCTCATTACAATTAGCAATACTATTAAATCTTCCAATAAATTCTGGAATGAGGCCATACTTCACAAGATCCTCTGTCTCCACCTGTGATAGAAGATAGTTGATCTCATCTATATCTGCATCTTTGTGCGGAGGCTTTTCCTCAAATCCTATTGTACCTTTGCCAAGACGTTGAGAAATAATCGTGGGTAGATGAACAAAAGCTCCACCAACGATGAAAAGGATATTTTCAGTGTTAACCTTGATATATTCTTGGTTAGGATGTTTCCTTCCACCCTTTGGGGGGATGTTTGCTATTGTGCCTTCAACAATCTTCAGAAGAGCTTGTTGAACACCTTCTCCTGAGACATCTCTTGTGATCGATACATTTGAAGAGGTTTTTCCAATCTTATCGATTTCATCGACATAGATGATCCCTTGCTCTGCTGCAGCAATATCATAGTCCGCATTTTGGACAAGACGAAGGATAATATTTTCAACATCTTCACCAACATAACCAGCTTCTGTGAGTGTTGTTGCATCGACAAGTGCAAAGGGTATATCTAGGATTTTAGCAAGTGTTCTTGCTAACATGGTCTTTCCAGAACCAGTTGGTCCAAGAAGGAGGACATTAGATTTGTTGTATTCGATTTTTTTAGTGTTTTCAAGGTGGAAATTTTTGATCCGTTTGTAGTGATTGTATACAGCTACAGAAATAGACTTCTTAGCTGTTTCTTGGCCAATAATATAATCAGAAAGCTGATCGAAGATCTCTTTAGGCTTAAGCATTTTTAGCTTAGGAGCGGAAGTGGTCTTTTTCGTGATAATATCAATACAAAGTCGTACACATTTATCACAGATATATGCATTGGGACCAGAGATTAGCTTTTCAACACTGTCTTCGTGTCTTGAACAAAATGAACATTTTGGTAAATCATTATTACTTGCCATAATACCTACTACCTTGCCTCTGAATTGATTTTATAATTGTTTTGATGGGTGAATTATATGATCGACTAAGCCATATTCAATAGCTTCTTCAGCGCTCATGTAATAATCCCTATCAGAGTCTTCTTCTATTTTTTCTTCTGTCTGCCCAGTATGACGAGCAAGAATCTTCTTTAGTTGTTTTTTTAGTACTAAAATTTCTTTTGCTTGCAGTTCAATATCCTTAGATGTTCCTCCAGCAGCTCCAGACGGTTGGTGAATCATTGTTCTGCTGTGAGGAAGGGTATAACGTTTACCTTTTGTTCCAGCTGCTAAAAGAAGCGCTCCCATTGATGCAGCCATACCTATACAGTAGGTATAGATATCACAGTTAAGATATTGAAGGGTATCATATATAGCAAGACCTGAAGAAATAACACCTCCAGGAGAATTTATATAGAGATGAACTGGTTTTTTTGGATCATCAGCTTTTAGAAAGATTATTTGTGCTACAATCGTATTTGCTACTTGATCGTTTATTTCAGAACCAAGAAAAATAATTCTATCTTTAAGAAGTCTTGAATAGATATCAGAAGTTCTCTCCCCACCGCGGGAAGTTTCTTCAGTGACATAGGGAACATAGGTCATAAGTAATCCTTTTATTATCCAATTTTTTTAAGATGATCAATTCAATCTGTAACCAGAAAATCAATCAATCTCATTGTAATTTATCTCTAGGACACCTTCATGGTCAAGCGTTTTCTTTGGTTGCTTTTTCAATAAGGAAGTCTTGGGCCTTTTCTAACATAAGTAGAGAAAGATAATTAGGGTCATTTTTATCTTTGGGTGGAGTATTTGGTTGCTTTGCAGCAAACATCATATCAAGGAGCGTAGTTCCTAGAGGTTCTTCCTCTCCTGGAGTTAGAGGAATGTTATTATCTTTAATAACTTTTTGGCATAGGTAGAAAATTGAAAGGGCTTCTTTTGCTTGTTGAATTATTTCTTCCTTCTTTTTCTCTTTTGCACTTTCTTCCATTATTTTCCATTGATCAAGGAATGGTTTATTTTGAAATAGAGTATTCATACGGTGGTTGGATTCTTTCTCCAAAACAGATGCAGGAAGATCAAATAGTACATTTGATGTTAATTGTTTGATGAGATCCTCTTTTTGCTTATCATAAGAAGCTTGGGCCTCTTTTTTATCAAGAAGTTCTTTTAGCTTATCTTTCATAGATTTTAGGTCTGGCATTCCAACTTTTTTAGCTAATTCATCGTCTATTTCTGGAAGGTTAGCCTCCTTGATCTCCTTAATATGAATCATCACTTTCTTAGGCTTAAATTCTTTTTTTACTTCCTCTGAATCATCTTTGTTGGGTTCACTAATCCCCTCGATCTTATCACCAATTGATCTGTCAATGATAAGGTCTCTCATCCATTTGGCACAACCTTCATCAGTCATTTGGAACCTAGTGTTAGTAAATACAGTTGCAGGAGGATCTTGATCAAGATCATCAATACTTACTGTAGCAAAGTCGTTTTCTTGGACTTTTCGATCTGTGATCTCCTTGAATTCAGCAAAAAATCCACGTATTTGTTCAATTGTACTATTAATTTTTTTGTCGTCAATTTCTGGGATCTTGGCTGGCTTAAGTGTATAAGAATCATCCTTAATTTCAGGCACTTCAGGTTCTGATTCGAAGGTGTAGGTGAGCTGGATATTATCATTCTCATAGTTATCAAAATCGTACGATATTTTGTGCTCTGCCTTTAGAATGTCTATCTTACTTAACTTTTGTGCATCTATAAATGTTGCATTAGCAATCTGCTTTTTAGTTTCCTGTTCAATAGCTTCGGGAAATTTTTTAAGCAGCACTGATGCTGGAACTTTTCCTTTTCTAAAACCGGGAATTGAGACCTGTTTGGCGATCTCTTTAATTGCTTTAGATTTAGATGAGGTGATCATAGGTGGTTTCACTGAAACAACAAAGTGACATCGACATTTTGGGAATGTTTTCAGGGTGAGATCAATGGTATCTGATGTGAATGAAGTTGATGACAAAGGCTCTGGCTTCTTAGGCGCTTCCTTTTGTGGTGTTGGGGGATTTGTTTTATCTGGGTTTTTTATAGAACTCTTTTTAGAGGCAACTTTCTTTGGCTTGCCTACAACTTTTTTTTTTACTACTTTCTTCTTTGCGACTTTTTCTGTTTCTTTTTTCTGAGTTTCATCTGACATTTGATCGCCTTTACGGTTTATCTTCTATAGCGGGTGAAGAGATTCGAACCCTCGACCCTCTCCTTGGCAAGGAGATGCTCTACCACTGAGCTACACCCGCATGATTATATCGAAGCAATAGGATATGTGTCGGAATGTTTTTTTTCAAACATATTTTCCTAAATCACGCTTTTTTCTTCTTTCTTATCAATTTTACTTGATTCATGATTCTTATTCATGTAAAAGCGCTTTTAAAGTAAGGTTCTTTTTCTGTTGGAACTTTCATCTAGAGGATTCATCATATGCTCAATGTTCGTAAGCTTAAGCAAGACTTTTCTCAAAGTGTACTGAAGGAGGGGAAAGCTCTTTTTGAAGAAAAAAAGATCTTTTCCGCAAAAATACTACATCTCGATGCTGCAACAATTCGTATTTCAGCAAAGGTTGGTGGTCAATATGAAAATAGTTATATGGCAGAGATCGAAATTGATCGCCAGGAGTGTGAAACAATTGACTCTGATTGCGACTGCCCTTACCACTACGATTGTCAGCATTTAGCTTCTTTATTATTTTATTTAGAAGAACATATCGATGCGATGATTGTGGATTTTTCTAAAGATAGTGCTTTTGAGACAGTGACTACAGATAATGAGGTAGACCAGGAACAGAAAACTGAGTTGTTTGAAGCGGTTAAAGAGGCGGTATCAAAGGAGGAGGATAGAAAATATAAGGAGATGCAGAAAGAGCTATTAGATGAATATATGGTAGCATCAAAGATATTTTCTTCTTCACCTTTTTTCTTGCCATCTACGAATAAAACGGTGGATCTGGCAGAAATAGGGCTTTTATATACAATACTAGAAGACAAGCAGTCACAAAAACCGATTGTTGAATTGCAAATGGTATTAAGACTAAAGTCAAGATCTAAACCTCTTCATATTCCTTCAGCAAAAAAGTTTATTGAAGCCTTACGTCATGAAGAATCTCTAAATATTGCAGGGAAAACTTATCTTTTTACCTTAAACTCATTTTCTGAGCTAGAACAAGACATTGTTAGTATACTTATTGATCACGCTAGGGTCTATGAAAAGGCATCTACAGAACGAGGGCAACGTTGTGCATTTATGGAAATAAGAACTTTTTCTATGATGTTGGCTTGTGCCTATGAATCAGGTGTAAAAAAATATTTTAGCAAGGGTATTAGCGCTGAGTCTGAGGTGCTTCCAATACCATGTATCTATGCAGGTTCTCTAGAAAATCCTTTGCAGTTTTCTACCAAGGCTGCGTGGGTTCACGTCGCAATTGAATACATTGACCCGCCATTTCCAAAAATATTAATCAACCCTACAATAGATGTTGAGATGGGGAGGGTTGCTTTTGAAGAAGCTAGAATACTCGAGTGTAGAAATCCAGGGGTAATATATGAGGGTGTTTATCAGAGATTCTCATCAAATACAAGGAGGCAACACCTTCTACATATCAAGGAGCTAAGGGAGATTACTATTCCTGAACCACTTTTTGGAACCTTTGTAGAAAATGCTCTTCCTGAGATGGTTAATAGTTGCAAAGTCAGTAACATAGAAGGAGTTCAGAAGTATCCTACTATGCCTTATGTGGAAGACATAAAAGCTGAATGTAATCTCTCATTCCTAGATGGTGAACTTGAAGCTAGACTCTTTTTTCAATATGAGGATTTTAAAATACCAGCTGCATTTGAATCTCTTGAAGGAGATCATTTATTGAAATTTGTTAGCAAAGAGAGAGTCCTTGCTAGAAATCTTGTTACTGAAAGAAAGCTAATTGAAGAGCTATTCCAGGATTTTGTTTTTAGCGCAGAAAATCATGTTTTTATTGCAAAATCAGAGAAGAAGATCGTCGAGTTTATGACAGAAATTGTCCCAAACAACAAAGACAAAGTCACGTTCAATTGTCCTGATAATCTTTTAGACCTGTTTTTATATGATGAGACAAATTTTGACTTACAACTTAAAGAAACAGATCGTATGGATCAATATGAACTGAAGCTTACAGTTGATGGTCACTTAAAGGATATACGGATTGATAATCTCTGGGATTGTGTTCTTTCAAGAAGGACCTATCTTGAATTAGATTCAAAGAAGAGTGTCGTAGTTGGAGAAAGTGGTTATAAAATTCCAAAGATTCTTGTTTTAGATTTGAAGAGGATTGCTGCTATTGTACAGCTTTTTGATGAATTAGGCATAGAAGTGTTAAAAAACCACACCTTGCAGAGACCTCTATGGAGCGTAGCTAGCATTGATAAGAAAATTTTCGATGGTTTGCCAATTAAGTTTAGGATCACAAAGAGACTTCAGGAGATTAAATCTCAGATGTTGGGTATTAAATCTCTTGATTTTACACCAATTCCATCAACCATTAATGCAACACTAAGAAGCTACCAAAATGAGGGTGTTCATTGGATGGAAAGGATGCGTTTAATGTATCTTAATGGAATCCTAGCAGATGATATGGGGCTTGGAAAAACACTACAAGCCATAGTAGCAATCAATCAGTGCAGAAAAAAAATCAAAGGTACAGCAATGATTGTGTGTCCCACTTCTCTACTGTATAACTGGAAGGAAGAGTTTAATCGATTTGATCCAGAAAGAAAAGTTCTTGTGATTGATGGTGTGCCAAATCAAAGAAAAAAAATGATTGATATGGTTAAAAAGTATGATGTAGTTATTACGTCATACAGTCTAATGCAAAAGGATGTAGAAAAATATTGTAAAACTGAATTTAGCTATGCGATCCTCGATGAAGCACAGCACATAAAAAACCGCACAACACGTAATGCAAAATCTGTAAAACAGTTAAGAGCAAAGTATAGGTTGATTCTTTCAGGAACCCCTATTGAGAATTCACTAGAGGAGATGTGGAGTCTATTTGACTTTTTAATGCCAGGATTTTTAAACACTTATGAGCGTTTTGTTGATAAATATATGCGTACTACTGGTGATGAGCACATAAAGAATCTTCACTATTTAAAGAAAAAGGTGGCGCCATTTATTCTGCGTAGAATGAAGGGAGATGTTTTAGATGATCTGCCTCCTGTATCTGAGATGGTTTATCATTGTCAATTATCTCCTGTTCAATCAGAACTTTACAAGTCTTTTGCTGATTCTGCAAGAAATGAATTAGAAAAACTGGTGGAAAGAGAAGGTTTTGATAAGGTTCAGATTCATGTGCTTGCAACACTGACAAGGCTTAAGCAGATCTGTTGTCATCCAGCAATCTTTGCAAAAGAAAAAGCTGAGGAAAATGATTCAGCTAAATATGATATGTTAATAGATTTAATTCATAACCTTGTAGAATCAAATCATAAAACTGTGATTTTCTCGCAGTACACAAATATGTTAAAGATAATGAGAGCTGATTTTGAAAGATTAGGTATTTCATTTGTGTACCTAGATGGATCAACTAAAAATCGACTTGAAATTGTAAACCAGTTTAATGAAGATAAGAAAATTTCAGTCTTCCTAGTTTCGCTTAAAGCTGGGGGTACTGGTCTTAATCTTGTTGGTGCGGATACAGTCATTCATTATGATATGTGGTGGAATCCTGCTGTTGAAAACCAAGCGACAGATAGGGTACATCGAATGGGACAGAAAAAGAATGTTTCTGTTTATAAGCTTGTTACACTGAATACCATTGAGGAAAAGATTGTAGAGATGCAAAAGAGAAAACAGGGACTTGTTAAGAAGGTCGTAAGTACAGATGATGAAGTGATTTCTAAGTTAACTTGGGAAGATGTGTTAGAGTTATTACAAACATAACTAGAGCTTCTCTTGAAAAAAATCTATCCTTCTTTTTGTTATTCTAGTAGTATCTGACCTAAGATCAAAGCAAAATGAAGGACATTGTCTAATGAGCAAAGCCGCTACTTTTACAAAACAGATTTCACGAGTAAAGAATCAGTTTATGCAGAAATGGGGAGAGTTTTCTGGACTGTTCTCCAACGATATTGGAATTGACTTAGGGACAGCAAACACCTTAGTTTATGTAAGGCAAAAAGGGATTGTACTAGCAGAGCCCTCTGTTGTTGCTATTGATGCTGAATCAAATGATGTTTTAGCTGTAGGACAAAAAGCTAAGGCAATGTTAGGTAAAACTCCTAGAAAAATTCATGCTGTAAGACCAATGAAGGATGGGGTGATTGCAGATTTTGAGATTGCCGAGGGGATGTTAAAGGCTTTAATTAAAAAAGTGACACCAGCTAGAAGTATTTTTCGTCCTAAGATTTTAATTGCTGTACCATCAGGAATTACTGGAGTAGAAAAGCGTGCTGTAGAAGATTCTGCTCTTCGTGCAGGGGCTCAAGAAGTTGTACTAATTGAAGAACCAATGGCTGCAGCTATTGGGGTAAATCTTCCGGTTCATGAACCTGCAGCAAGTATGATAGTTGATATTGGAGGAGGGACAACAGAAATTGCAATTATCTCTCTTGGTGGGATTGTTGAATCAAGATCTCTTAGAATAGGTGGTGATGAATTTGATGATTGCATTATGAACTATATGCGTAGAACATACAATCTTATGATTGGACCAAGAACTGCTGAAGAGATAAAAATGACAATAGGTTCTGCGTATCCTTTAGGTGATCATGAGTTAGAAATGGAAGTAAGGGGTAGAGATCAGGTTGCAGGATTGCCAATAACTAAGAGAATTAATTCTGTAGAGATTAGAGAGTGTTTAGCGGAACCTATTTTACAAATTATTGAAAGCGTCAAGCTCACATTAGAAAAATGTCCTCCAGAGTTGTCAGCAGACCTTGTTGATAGAGGTTTAGTCTTAGCTGGTGGTGGGGCATTAATTAAAGGGCTAGATAAGTTTCTTATTAAAGAGTGTGGTCTTCCAGTTATTATTGCGCAAAGTCCTTTGCTAGCTGTATGTTTAGGCACAGGTCAGGCACTAGAATATTTAGATAGATTTAAGAAAAGAAAATCATTAGCTAGTTAATTTTTTTAACACTTTAAGGACTATTACATGGAACAGTTTCTTAATCCCGAAATAAAAAGTTTCATTCTTTCATATCAAGAATTATTTAGCCCTAATAGTGTATGTATTTGTAACGGATCTGATGAAGAGTATGATCGGATGATTCAACTTATGATTGAGAGTGGTACTGCAGAACGTCTAGCGAATAACAATATTTTGGTGCGTTCTGATCCACAAGATGTAGCAAGAGTTGAGGATCGAACATTTATCTGTAGTGTTAAAGAAGAAGATGCCGGTCCTACAAATAATTGGGTAGAACCTTCAGAAATGAAAGATAAGCTCAATGGGTTGATGAGTGGGGCGATGATGGGGAGAGTGATGTATGTGATTCCCTTTTGTATGGGCCCTTTGGGCTCAGACTATTCCTATTATGGCATTCAGCTGACCGACTCTCCTTATGTTGTTGCAAATATGAAGAAGATGACTCGAATGGGTCAAAAAGCGCTAGATCTGATGAATGAATATGGAAATTTTGTCCGTTGCGTACACACAGTTGCCTATCCATTGAGTGAAGGAGTCAAGGATGTACCTTGGCCCTGTAGAGAGGATAAATATATCGCACATTTCCCTGAGACAAGAGAAATCCTTTCATTTGGAAGTGGTTATGGTGGAAATGCCTTACTTGGTAAAAAGTGTTTTGCATTAAGAATCGCATCATGCATTGCAAAAGATGAGGGATGGTTAGCAGAGCATATGCTAATTATTAAGATAACAGACCCTAATGAAGTTACAAGGACTGTTGCTGCTGCATTTCCAAGTGCTTGCGGAAAGACAAATCTTGCAATGATGCAACCTTCTCTAGCAGGTTGGAAGGTTGAAGTTATTGGTGATGATATAGCATGGATGAAATCGAATGATAAGGGAGAGCTTTATGCAATTAATCCAGAAGCGGGTTTTTTTGGGGTAGCTCCAGGAACCTCAAAGAAAACAAATCCTAATGCAATGAACACGATTCGACAAAATACGATATTTACAAATACGGGATCCGAAGATGGAAAGCCGATTTGGGAAGGGATCGATAGTTTTGCTCATTTTAAGAATATCATAACATGGAAAAAAGTACTGCATGATGGTAGTGATAAAGTAGCGCATCCTAATGCACGTTTCACAGTTTCAGCTAATGAATGTCCTGTGCTTTCTAATGATTTTAATAATCTTAAGGGTGTAAAAATTGATGCAATTCTCGTCGGAGGAAGAAGAGATGAGATCATTCCTTTAGTATTTCAGACGTTTGATGCACAAGAAGGTGTGCTTATAGGAGCATCCTTGACTTCTGAAATGACAGCTGCTGCAAAAGGTACTGTTGGTAAGGTGCGCCGTGATCCATTTGCGATGCTTCCATTTTGTGGTTATAATATGGGAGATTATTTTAAGCATTGGCTTGCTATGTCAGAAAGGCTCCCCGCTATCTTCCATGTTAATTGGTTTAGAAAAGATAAGGATGGAAATTTTATGTGGCCAGGATTTGGAGAAAATATACGGGTTTTGGAGTGGATTTTTGGCCGTCTAAAAGGAGAGTACGAGGGTAAAAAAACACCTATTGGAACTGTGCCTAAAGTAGAAGAGTTTAATGTGAAAGGTTTAGATGAAAAATATTCTAAACAATTGTCAGAGCTCTTTAAGGTCGATACAGATGCTTACATGGAATTTTTTGAGGAACTCGAGTCTTATTTTCAGTCCCTTGATTTTAAGGGGCGCTTCCCTTCTGAATTTAATGATCTCATCAACCAGTTTAAGAATAGATTAGCTAATGCGAATTCTAGTCCAAAGAGTCTCTAGTGCTTCAGTAGAGGTGGAAAATCAAATAATTGGGTCTATAGGCAACGGCCTCCTTTTGTATTTAGGTTTACATGAGGATGATAGTATAGATCAATTAGCCACTGCAGCAAAAAAGGTTCTTGTTTTGCGAATTTTTGAGGATGATAATAACAAGATGAATAGGTCACTTATTGATGTTTTAGGTGAACTTCTTATTATTTCTCAGTTTACTCTACATGCTGATCTTTCAAAGGGGACACGCCCCTCTTTTACACAGTGCATGCATCCTAAAAAGGCACTAGTAATGTACAGCAAATTTATTGATATATGCAAAAAGCAGTTAGGTGATCATAAGATTTTCTCTGGAGAATTTGCTGCAATGATGCAGGTCAAAAGCCTTAACTCAGGACCTGCGACATTCATAATAGAATTATCTTCTGCAGCAAGAAGTAAAAAAGAAGCCGATTTCAATAGCAGCATTCTCAAGTGAATCAGAGCCATGAACAGCATTTGCATCAATTGACTTTGCAAAATCGCTGCGAATTGTTCCTTTTTCTGCCTGTTCAGGATCTGTATGACCCATGAGTTTTCTATTTTTTGATACAGCATTTTCTCCAGAAAGCACGATGATTACAACATTTCCTGATGTCATAAACTCAATTAAGTCATTGAAAAAAGGCCGCTCTTTATGAATGGCATAAAATTCTGAAGCCTCCTCTTGAGAGAGGTGTTTCATCATCATTTTTTCAATAGTTAGTCCATTCGACTCAAAGCGCTTAATAATATTTCCTATATGTTTATTTTGAACAGCATCAGGCTTAATGATTGATAGTGTTTTTTCTATTGTCATTGATCACTCCTTAGTTTTTATGAGAAGAGATTTTACATGATAGATCTAATAATAAGTAGTTTTTTTTAGTACTGTGCAAGGTATGGCTGATTCATGGGTACAATTAAGCTTTCAAATAGTATTTGGGAAACATAAGCTATAGTTTCTGCAAGTTGTATGAAAGGCAGTGCCTGCTGATTTGTATATTGGATTAGAATACGATTTGGAGTTTGGATTAGGAAGAGAATTAGTTGTGATAGAGTATAGCACTGCATAAATTTTAATGCTTCTGTGATCCAATTTGGTAAATTATTAAAACATGAGACTGATCTGAGGGGTTGATGCAACAAGTCTACTTTATTTTTGATTGCTTGATAATTGTTTTGGTATATAAAGTGACATACTCTCATGAACAGGGTATAAAGAACAAAGTAGATGTGTGCATTAGTCTTGAGTATACGTGAAGCGCAATAAGATATCATGCCAAGGAGGACAAGTTCCCGAGCGGCATTATTTATTTTGAGAGGTTTTGGAGTAAGATTGGAAGTAAAGGTTCCAATAGGACCATAATATAGAGCTTGTGAAGATAGCGTTCTAGCTGATAAATCCTTTATTTTAAGATGAGTGAATGCTGTAAAAAGCACAAATGAGGAGATGTTGAGCGTTAGTGGATTCATGAGGGGAAGAAAAGGAAGATTTTTAGTTATAAACTGTGCACATTTTTTTGAAATGAGGGGAAGAGGAGCTATGGCAGCTCTAGAGAGGACATTAACCAAAAAAGGTTCTTCGATTGCTGGAATATTATAAATGTTCATAGAATGGAATTATACATGGATTTCACTAATACGAGAAATCATTTCCTAAATAAAATATTTTTGCATTATTATCAGTTGAGAGTTTTTTTGAACTTCCTTCTGCTAGGATAGTTCCTTCTTTTAATATAATATGGTGATCAGCTAAGGAAAAAATTTCTTTTGCATTGTGGTCTGTAATAAGTGTTGTTACAGAACGTTTTTTAAGGTCTAAAATTAATTTTTTTACTTCCATAATGGTGATTGGATCAATATTTGCAAAAGGTTCGTCGAGGAGGAGAAGTTTTGGTTCTGTGAGCAGGGCCCTTGCAATTTCACAGCGTCTTTTTTCACCGCCTGATAGGTTGCTTGCTTTTTGGTATGCTATTTTACTTAGATTAAATTCAACAAGAGTTTTCTCGAGAGTTTCATTAGCTTTTTTTTTGCTATCTACTAGGTAGTCTAGAATACATAATAGGTTGTCTTTGACTGTTAGTGAGGGAAAGAGTGAGGATTGTTGGGAGAGATAGCCTATGCCAAGTTTCCCTCTCATATGGCTATTTAAAGAAGTAATTTCTTTTTGATCGAAGTGAATGGATCCACTAGAAGATTTAAGAGCTCCAATAAGAACATGAAAGAGTGTAGTCTTACCAGCTCCATTGTGGCCAAGTAGGCTGGTGATTTGGCCTGAATTTAGAGAAAATGAGAGGTTATGCAGGATTTTTTTATCTTTAAAGGTAAGAGATATATCTCTAATGGTTAATATCGGTGTATTGGTCACTGTATTACCATTTCTATGTGATCTGCTTCAAATGAGGGATTTTTTTCAGTAAGTGAGATAGAGCATTGAGAAAGGATACCTTTGGTTAGCTTGGAAGCAAAGTAGAACTCTCCATAAGGAGCCTGGAAGAGTAAATCACTATAAGAAATAGTGGCTGTAGGGAAAAAATAAGTGTCAGTAGTGGTCGGTGACTTTTTGCATATGTTGGTGCGAGTGAGAGATTCTATTAGCTTTCCTTCAACAATTGTAAATATTGCCATATCTGCCTCCAGATGAACTTTGTCATTGCCCCAGATGTCTCCTATTACTTTTTCAGAGTATAAGATGTGGGGTTTAGAATTTGTATGCGTAGAGGAAGGTATTGAAAAGTCTATCTGAATGAGAATATAGGCAAGGCATATTAAGGCTGTAAGAAGAGAAAGACTAGTGAGGTGAGCTCTATTGTGAAGCATAGGATAGCTCTTTTGTAAATTGGTGTAGTTTTGACCAAAGTGGAAGAAGTTGAGCAAATTCCTCCAGGGAGAGTTGAGTGCCCTGATCACTTAGCGCATTTAGGGGGTTTGGGTGTACTTCGGTAAAGAGTATATTTACACCAGAACTGATTGCTGCCTTAGAAAGTGTCTTAATGAATTGTTTAGCTCCTCCAGAAGACCCCTTATTTGCTCCAGGAAGCTGTACAGCATGAGTTGCATCAAAGCAGACAAGACAAGGAAGTGATTGGAGAATATCAAAAGATCTAAAATCAACAACTAAGTTGTTATAGCCGAATGTTGTACCTCTTTCCGTAATAATCACATTTTTATTTCCTCGAGAATGGATTTTTTCAATCACATATTCAATGTCTGTTGGTGCTAAGAATTGCCCTTTCTTTACATTAACGATCGCTTTGGTATCTGCTGCTTCAAGGATTAGGTCGGTTTGTCTACAGAGAAAGGCTGGTATTTGTATGATCGAACAGACACTTGCTGCATCTCTAGCTTCACCTGGATGATGTATGTCAGTGGTAACAGGGATGTTAAGTTTAGAGCGTATTGATTCTAGTATTTTGAGTCCAGCATCTATTCCAGGCCCTCGGAATGCTCCTGCGCTTGTTCTATTGGCCTTATCAAAACTTGCCTTAAAAACAAGGTCTACTTCTGGAGCCATTTTGCAAATCTCTTGAAGTCTCTGGGCTGTTTCAAAAGCCATTGCTTCACTTTCGATAACACAGGGACCTGCAATCAGTGTAAGTTTATC
>CACLRR010000013.1 GCA_902609415.1 uncultured Chlamydiae bacterium | reverse complement strand
TTCTTTTATAATTAATGAAGCGTTTTTATAAAAAGTCCTTGATTTGACAGAGGATCTCAACTAAAATTTACATTTACCAAATGTAAGATGATGGAGATTAGTATGTCGTTTAAAAAGGGCTTTATTGGGTTTGCTATATGCCTATTTTTAGCTATTGGAATAGCTGGAAAGTTTAAGAATAAGGAAACAGAAAATAGTAAGGTTGATAGTAAAGAAGTGGTTGCTGCAGAGAAAATAGAAGAGAAACTTGAAGTTAATAAGGAAGCTATTCTTGTTGAGGATAGTTCTGAACCTGTAGATAGAGTGCGCTATTTTTTTTCAAAGGGTAACATGAAATTACCAATTGTACAGACTATAAAGTATACTAGTAGAGTTCCCTGGTTAAAGGGAAGGCCTGCTTGGGTTTCTGATTATGCTTCTTACTTTGAGACATCGAGGCATTTTATTGCGCGGGGATTGAATGGTAGAGAGGATTATATTACGCAGAAGGTCTCTTTAGGTGATCAGTTTAATGTGTATAGACAGGATAGTGAGATAGAATTTTATCTTCTGGTAGATCTTAAATCAAAGAGCATGGACTTTTATTACCTAGATCAAACAAAAGATGAGAGGGTATTCATTAAGAGTTATAAAGTAGGTTTAGGTAGAGAGGATAAGAGTAGTCCTTCAGGGTATTTAACACCCACAGGAAAGTTTAAATTGGGTCAAAAGGTAGCAATTTACAAGCCTGGAATGGAGCATTTCTTTCAGAATCAGAAAAGGGAGATGATTCAGATTTTTGGGACTAGGTGGTTACCATTTGAAGAAGAGATAGAAAATTGTTCTGATGCAGCAAAGGGGTATGGGATTCATGGAGTTCCTTGTCATTTTGATGTGGAAAAAGATGAGATGAAAGAAGAAGAGAGAGGAGTAGATAGCTATAGCAGCGATGGATGCATACGCCTCAGGAAAAAGGATGTTGAGGAGTTGTTTGCTATAATTATCACAAAGCCATCATTCATAGAAATTGTAAAGAATAAATCTAATCATCTATTACCTATGAGTAAAGAGAATAGGTTAGAGGAGTTAAAGTAATTGGAGAAGTTATGTTAGATCATGAAAAACAGATAAAGGAATATGAAACACTTTTAGACAAGATAAAGGAGCAGAATCAGGAAAATGACGTGTGGTCTCCTAAGGAAGTGAGAAGGCTGGAATTAAAGGTAGAAAGTCTTAAGCAGGAGGTCTATTCTAATCTAACACCATGGGATAGAGTTTTAATATCAAGACATAAGGATAGACCTCATGGAATTGACTATATAGAGAAGATGTTTGATACATTTGAAGAGTTACACGGGGATCGTCAGTTCAGAGATGATCCAGCGATCATTGGTGGATTTGCAGAGCTTGGAGGTAAGAAGTTTGTTGTGATAGCTCAAGAAAAAGGTAATGATACCCAGAGCAGGTTAAAACGTAATTTTGGGATGAGTCATCCAGAGGGGTATAGGAAGGCTTTGAGATTAATGAAGCTTGCTGAGAAGTTTTCTCTGCCTATTATTACTCTTGTGGATACGCCAGGAGCATATCCAGGAATTGCAGCGGAGGAGAGGGGGCAAGGGAATGCAATTGCAGAGAACTTAATGCATATG
Source organism: uncultured Chlamydiae bacterium (assembly GCA_902609415.1). GTDB lineage: Bacteria > Chlamydiota > Chlamydiia > Chlamydiales > CACLRR01 > CACLRR01. The sequence goes on along the minus strand of CACLRR010000013.1, from coordinate 22,154 downwards.
TCTCGGTTAAAGACGCCCATTATTGTTATCCTAATTGGGGAAGGGTGTTCAGGTGGAGCTTTAGGGATAGGGATAGGAGATGTTATTGGGATGTTGCAACATTCCTATTACTCAGTAATATCACCTGAAGGATGTGCATCAATTTTATGGAAGGATACGAGTAAGAATTCAGAGGCATCTGAGATGTTACAAATGCAGTCAGAATATCTCTTAGAGGCAAATATAGTAGATGAGGTGATTGATGAGCCGACAGGGGGAGCACATAATGATCCAGAGGCAATTTTTAGAAGTGTGAGTGAGTTTGTCTTAAGAAAGTTAAAGGTGTTAGAGGAGCTAGATGGAGAGCAGCTGGTAGAAAAAAGGTATAAGAAGTTTAGAGATATGGGAGAATTTGAAAGAACACTGTAGAAGATTTTCTTGACTAATTCTAAATGTTATATTTATAGTATTTTCTTAATTAAGGAGATATATATGACATTTTCAAAGGTATCGTTTGTATGCTTACTTGCTGCTCAATTAACAACAGGTTTTTCTAACACCCAGGATTTTATTTATTCAGAGAATTATAGAGAGGAAGATTATACGATTTCTACAGTAGGTTATGGAGATCGATATATAGAGCCTATAAGTGAGATACGGGCTATCCACGGAAAAGGATGGGTTATTGAGCTTGACAATGGTTCAATGTGGAGAGCAACAGATTCCAACAGTGCCTCTAAGATTGATTTATGGTATTCTAGTGATGAGATTGTGATTTATCCAAGGTATTTTGAAGGTAATAGTAGGTTTTATTGTGAGAACATTAATACAAAAGAGACTGCAAATATAGAGTGTTTTTTAGGTTCTTCAATAAATTCACCTTTAAGGGTGTTGATACATTCTATTTCACTTTTTGATGGCCAACTTTGTACAAGTGATCAATCAGGGAGAATGAATATTTTTGAGTGCAGTTCTTTTTCTAAAATTTCTTCATGGTGCTGTGGAGACTCTATTTATATTCTAGCAAATCGTGGTTCTTTTTCAGGATGGGGTTCCCCTTATGATTATATAATTTATAACTTTACGACTGATGAATTAGTTACAGCAAATTTAAGGAGGTAGATAATGCAAGGTTTGGATGGTATATTTAATTCGCCTGTAAATTTATTTTTGGTGCGGCCGAGTGAGAGTTCCTCATTATACAAAAAGATTTCTGCAGTTGCATCAGCATGCTTTTATCTTCTTTCTTATCGTTCAATGACTACAGCGCGCTTTACAACTACTGTACTTTCTGCAGTTGGCATAAACATGTTGCTTAGGTTATTATTTGAATCACGCTCATTAGAAGGAGGGGGATCTACTAGTAGGAATACTGATCAAGGTAGTATAAGATTTGGTTATCGATCACCTATCCCGACCAGTACGCCGGGAGGATTACATGATCGATTAGCACCTAATACAGATAGAGATGAAGGTGTAGATAATTTAAGAAGAGAGAGAAGAAGCTTATATCTTCAGGCCCAGGAAAGAGTAAGAAATAGAATTTTTCATCGTGTCGTTAGAAGAATGAGTGATCCTCAATGTATGGATAGAAATGATAGTGTAGTTGGGGAAAGAGGCCAAAGAGTATTAGTAGGTCACCAAAGAGAAAGAAAAGAAGGAGAAGTAGTAGTAGGTCATCAAAGAGGATTAGTAGGTCATCAAAGAGGATTAGTAGGTCATCAAGGAGGAAGAAGAAGAGCTTCTTTAGGAGATCTTCTTGCTAGTGTCCCCGAGGATACCCACAGAATGGATGGAAGGGATCGATTATAAGGAGGACATCAGATTTAATAAAGAATGATAATATCACCGGTATACCTTTCATTAAATAGCCTCAGGTTTAGGATGAATTATTTTATTAGTCATTCAATACGATCTTGATTAAGATGTTTTTTATTAGCTGCTATTTACTCTAGTGCGTATTTTTAGAATGCTTGTATATATAAAGAGACATTAAATTTAGAAGTTTTGTCTTAGATCTAATAAGAGTATCATGATCATCCTATAAGAAAATGGAAGTTAGGATCCTTTCAATTTATATTAATAAAAAGATGTTTTACATGCGCTCAATATCTTTATTGATGCTTTCCTCATACTCAGATTCTGTGGGCCTGGATCTACCAAAGAATTCTCTGAAGATTGTATAGATTGCACCAATAACAAAAATGATGGGTAGGAGTATGTCCCAAGAGATGTTGAAGTTTGCAACAACGTAGGTTCCTATAAAGATGAAAAGAGAAAGGACTGCTTCATATCGTCTACCAAGTAGGTATTGGCGAAGGGATAAAGGTACACCGATAACAATAGTTATAAAGGGCCACCAGGCGTTTGTATAAGATATGATTGCAAGTCCTAGTAGAAATAGTGAGGAAGAGATAGCTTTTGCTCTACTATATGAGACAAGTGGATGGGCCATAGTTTCTCCTAATTTATTTTGATTCTATTGTTTTAATTAGTTGTTTTTCAAAGGCTTTCTTGTAATCTGGAGAGAATCCTTCAGATTTAGTTAGAGAGGTGTCTGGATAGAAGTATTTGAGAATTTGTGGAGCACTATTACCATTTTGAGCCATTTTATTAGCTGAAAGAAGACAGAGGCCAACACCATGACCCTCTCCTGTGCCTGAAAAGATAAGCTTATTATCTTTTGATGTTACAGAAAATGAATTGCTCTTTAGATTTTCTTTGCCAAGCATCTCTTGAAGTTTAAAGAAGGAGATATCTTTTTCGGAATTATTAGTAAGGATGCGAAGAGCATAGACTTTTTGGGAAGGTGGATCGACAAAGAGCTTTATTGAATTGATCTTTGATGAATGGCATAGCTTTGCTAATGTTTCTTTTGTGATAGCATAATTCCATAAAGAGCTATTTTGCATTTTTTTTGCATAAGAGACAAAGACACCTTCTGGAGCTGGGGACTGTTGTCTAAAAATAGCACTAAAGGAGGCCGTATTTCCTGAGCAGTTGCGTGTGAAGGATGTAGGGAAGGGTATACCTTGATAGTTAAGGACAAGAGAGGCAGTATCTTCAATTGCCTGGGAGATTTTTTTATGGTAAGCAGCAGAATGAAGATCATTGTCTAGTTTAACATCATAGTATGGATTGGAGTTATGAAGTAGTTGATAATGAAGATTTGTTCTAGCAACTATCGCTAGTGTTTCAAGAGTGGTAGAATGAAGGCTATTTAGCTCAACTTCAGAGCTTAATTGGTGTTCTAGAAATTTTGTAAGGCTACATTCATTGATACATGATAGTCTACCATTCACTTGGTAGAGATAGACAGCTCCTTTATGTTCGATACCATTGATAAGTATAGAAGAGCTTTTTTTAGTAGGCTCTATTTTTATTTTGTGTGAGCCAATGTAGTTTTCACCCCAGGAGATTCCAATTGATGAGCATTGAGCAAAATAGCGTTTACCAAAATATCCGTGGCTAAGAATTTTATTATCTTTTAGGTTGATTACCTTATAGGGACCTTTTGTTTCAATCAGTACCCCTTCAGTATCCTGAAGAAGAAGGCATTTAACAGTAAATTTCTGAGAAGGTGTAAATTTATACATTAGATTTTCATTGGATTGAGTTGCGCTAAGAGAAACAAAAAAGAAGAGAAAAAGTTTGTGTATAGCTTGTCTCATTGTTCCTCCACCATGTTATTTATCAATATAAAGTTACTCTATCATGTACAGATACAAATTGGAAATTGAAAAATTATGAAATGACATCTTAAAAGTAAAAAAAATTCATAATAGTAAAATCGATTTTCCTCGAAAGATAAAAGTTCTGCTAGTGCAAGTAATTCTTGTTTATTAGGTCTTCTATTCAAATCATCGATCCAATATTTACATTTTGATCTTCTTGTATTGATATTTATTACAGTGGATGGAGTGTATTTAATGGGAGTTTTTGTTAAATTTTAGTGATTATCAGTGTGGTTAGGATAGGTGATATTTAGATGCTTATAAGCTTTAGGTGTGGCTTGACGTCCTCTGGGTGTTCTATTGATCATTCCTTCCATGATGAGATAGGGCTCGATCACCTCCTCGATAGTAAGGGGGTCTTCACCAATTGTTGCAGCGATTGATTTGAGTCCTACAGGTCCACCTTGATAGTTTTCTATGATCACTTTTAGGATTTGTTGATCAATTTCATCAAGGCCTAGGTGGTCTACCTTCACCATGGAGGAGGCTTCTTGAACGGCATCTAGAGTGATTTGGTTGTTATATTTTAGTTGAGCTACATCGCGGATCCACCTCAGCATATTATTAGCAATTCTTGGTGTTCTTCTAGCCCTTTTTGCAATCTCTTCGGTAGCTTGGTTATTAATACTTACACCAAGGAGTTTGGCTGTACGTGTGATGATCTTGGCAAGTGATTTGTGGGAGTAATATTCAAGACGAATTGTGGAATGTATTCTAGATCTAAGGGCTGCGGTGAGTGATCCTATTCTTGTTGTTGCTCCAACAAGAGTAAATGGTTCAAGAGTGACTTGAACAGATCTAGCACTGGGTCCAGAGTCTAGCATGAGATCAAGGGAAAAATTTTCAATAGCAGGATAGAGGTATTCTTCAATAGCGGGTTTTAACCTGTGAATTTCATCTATGAAGAGTATGTCTCCTCGATTAAGGTTTGTAAGAATTCCTGCAAGGTCTCCAGATTTTTCAATTACAGTACCAGAGGTAACATAGATTTTTGTTTCCATTTCCTGTGCTAAGATATTTGCAAGAGATGTTTTTCCAAGGCCTGGAGGTCCATAGAATAAGATGTGATCCAGGGGTTCGGAACGTTCTTTTGCGGCATCTAACAATACTTTTAGCCGTTGAGTGATTTTTTCATGGCCAATAAATTCTGTTAGGCTATGCGGTCTTATTTTAATATCAAGAAGATTGTCTTCCCTATGCAGTTGTTCTGAATTCATAATTTTAATTGTAGCAGGAAATAGAATTGGAAAGCTATAATATATATAAATTTTGGAGGTCAAGGAATGTCAATACAACCGGATCATTGGATAAAGGAAATGGCAGAAAAGGCAGAAATGATTGAGCCGTTTGTAGATCATTTAGTGAGAGAAAAGGAAGGGAAAAAGATAATAAGCTACGGCCTTTCTAGTTACGGTTACGATTTACGTGTTGATCGTCACTTTAAGGTTTTTACTAATGTACATAATTCTGTTGTAGATCCAAAGGGATTCAATGATAAAGAGTTTGTCGATATTGAGGCAGACACCTGTATAATTCCACCCAATTCTTTTGCCCTAGCAGTAAGTTGTGAGTATTTCCGTATTCCGCGTGATGTATTAACCTTATGTGTTGGTAAGTCAACATATGCACGTTGCGGGATTATCGTAAATGTTACACCTTTTGAACCAGAGTGGGAAGGATATGTTACATTAGAAATTTCCAATACAACCCCGTTGCCAGCAAAAATTTATGCAGGTGAAGGATTAGCGCAGGTATTATTTTTTAAAGGAAGTAGTGTGTGCGAAAAGTCTTATAGTGATAGGTCTGGTAAGTATATGAAGCAGGTAGGCATTACAATTCCTAGAATGTAACAATTTTTTATAAAATAGATTTTACTATAAAAATTCTTTTTGCTAGGTTCACGAAAAAGTACTTAATCTGTGGCGGCTTAGTTTATGGGGAATACATTAGTAGAAGAAATTCTCTTAATTATATCAAAGCTTCATGAACAGAAGCTAACTTCTTATGAAGCAAAAAAAGAGGTGCAGCAATGTATGGATATGTATGGAATCAATCCACATCTCCATAAAGGTGTATCTAAGATGTTACAGCGCTTAAGAGGTGCCGATTATTTTTCTAGGTATCAGTTATTTATTTCTAAATTGCATTGGATTATTGCATCATTAGCTGCAAAAGCTTATGATGTTGATTATGCAAAGGCATTTATAGTGGAAGAGTTAGGGAAATTAACTGCAAAGAATAAAGAGGGATTTCCTAAGTTAGCTCTAAAGGAAAAAACTATGTCTTCTTACTCTGGTACAGATAGGATCTTTGAGGAGATAAAAGAGGTGTTGCGAGCAAGCGACCAAGAGCTTTCAGAGAAAACAGAGCTTGCCTCCATTGATATTTTTAGTGAGGCAATTGACCAGAAAATTAAAGAATATAGCAAGAACATTGTATAGGTGAATAATGGATGATGCAAAAGGTATAGAGAAACAAATGGAATTAACAGAAGGTATGAGAAAGGTGCTTAATCAGGCCATTAATCTTCTGCATCAATCTTCTCATCAGAAGATTTCTGTAGATGAAGCACAGGATACGCTAAAGGAGCTATTCATTTCGTATCAATTTGTAAATGAAAAAGAAAATGCTCGAGTAAAAGAATTGCATAGTGAAGCCTTTGATATCCTTAAGAAGGTTTGGGAAAAAGATATTCCGTTATATGAAGCGATTATGATGATGAATACAGTAATTATGGAGATTAAGACTTTAAGTAGTGACTATATTGAGTCAGATAATATACAGGAAAAGATATCTATTTCGTTTATTGAAGAAAAGAAAAGTAATGTAATTGATCCTATATTCAAGGGAGAGGAAGAGGGAGAAATTGAGATGATTAAAGAAGAGAAAATTGATAAAGAGAAGATATCTGGTGGAAAGGACATTCATGATCTATTGTCTAGGGTGATTGATAGTAAAAAACAATTACAGAATACAATTTGTAGTCTAAATGATTCACTTGAGGCCGTAGGATTACAGATAAAAGAGTTGTAGTCTTGCAATTTCAATAAATTTTATGTTATATAATAAGTAATATGACCTTTTGGCTATGGTATTAAAAACAAAAAAGATTGGTATTGAATCATTTTTAAGCTGGTTTATATTATTGTTTTCCATAACTTGTCTGCATTTAATTTATATTAAAGCAGTTTATAATCAAAATGTTACCCTAAAAAATCTAGAGTCTGGGCTGGTTAACCTACAGAGTGAAAAACAAGAAATGAAATGTTTTCAGGAGGAGCTTAGTATGAAGGTTAATAGTCAAAGTGATCCTGTTTGGATACAAAGAACATTGATGCGTTGCTTGGGAGTAGTTCCAAAAGGACAAAGAAAAGTTTTCTTTGATGAGCCTTCTCCTTCAAAATAGGATGATAGATGTGGCTTTTTATTAATTATATTCTTTTAATATCTTGTCTTGCCCTTTCGGCACTATTATCTGGATCAGAAACCGCATTTTTTTCCTTATCATCAACAAAGCTAAAAATGTTTGCGACTGATCAATCTCTTAAAAAACGTCGTATTGCTTTTTTATTAAAACATCCCTTAGATCTTCTTGTGACAATTCTAATTGTAAATGTAGCAGTAAATATTGGTGTGCAGAATATAGTATCAGCAATGTTTGGGGTGGATGCTAGTTGGTTACTTGTTGTTGGTGTGCCTCTATTATTAACATTGCTTTTTGGTGAAGTATTGCCTAAGTCATTAGTTTTGCATCATCATGTAAAGATGGCGCTGTTTGTTGCAAATTTCATCTATTTCTTGAGAAAGCTACTAAAGCCGTTGAGAATCGTTATTACGAAGGTAGCGTCTTTTTTTTCTCGACTTTTTTATTTTTATTTAAAGAAAAGTCCAGAACCATCATTAGCTGAGTTAAAAACAGCGTTAGATGAGTCTGTGGAACATGGAGTATTGAGAGAGGATGAGGGAAAACTTGTCAATGGTTTGATGAGAATTGATGAGATGGTGATCAATGAAATAAAGAGACCAAGAGAGGACATTATCAGTTTTTCTATTCATGAACCGATTGAGAAGTTGATACGTCTTTTTGTGGATGAGGAATGTTCAAGAATACCTGTAATTGATGAATATTTGGATCAGTTAATAGGTGTTATTACAAGTAACAGTTTTTTTATTAACCAAGAAAAGATCTTGAAAGGAAAAGATTTGAAGTTATTTTTGGTAGAACCTCTTTTTGTTCCGGAAACAGTTTCAGTAAAGATAGCTTATACGGAGATGATGCACGCAGGTGAGAGGCTAGCTTTTGTTGTAGATGAGTATGGGAAAATTACAGGATTAATGACGAAGGAGGATGTGATTGAGATTGTGGTAGGTCAGATTGCCGATAAACGTAATGAGAAGCCATGCTATTCTCGACAAAGTGAAAATGCTATTATAGCGAGTGGTAAAATGGAAATAAGTGAATTAGAGGAGCTTTTTGGAATAGAGCTTACCAGTAAAAGTAATAAGGCAACTATTGGTGGGTGGCTTACAGAAAAGCATGAAGATATACCACAGGCGGGGATTGAAATAAGGGAAAAGACTCTCTACTTTAAAATTCTATCTTCCTCAGAAAGACGTGTAAAGAGTGTTCATATAGAGAGGAGGAAAGAGAAGGTAAGATGATGGATTCCTGGTTCTATTTAATGGTAATTGTATTAATTGCACTTATATTTCAGAGTTTTTTTACAATGGTAGAGATGGCTTTTGTATCAATGAACAGATTGCGATTGAATCATTTGATAGCTAAGGGAAATACAAGAGCTCTTTGGCTAGGCAATTTACTTAGACAACCGACTTATCTATTTGGAACGACTCTTATTGGTGTAAACTTTTTTTTGCAGATAGGGTCAGAGTCTGCAAGGCGTCTTTTTTATCTTTGGGGATTAAATCCTGATTATTCAATGCTGTCTCAGCTTTTACTTGTTGTCATTTTTGCTGAGCTTGCACCAATGTTTGCAGCAAGAGCACACGCAGAACACGTATCTATGCTTGGGATTACTCCTATTTATTTTTTGGCAAAGCTACTGTATCCGATAACATATATATTCAATATTATTTGCAGGCTTTTTAGGCGTGATGACTATCAGGAGGCAAATTATCTTTCTAGGGAAGAGCTGCAGAAGGCTATAGAGGTAAAAGATGAACACTGTTTAATTCATGAGTCAGCAAAGCTAAAATATATGATAGATAATATTTTTGCTCTAAGAAGTAAGACAGCAAAGCAATTTATGACACCAATGAGTAAGATACCAATGGCTATAAAGGATGTGTCAGTATCAAGGGTAAGAGATCTTCTGAGTCAGCAATACGCACCCTATGTGTTGCTTTATTATCCAAACAGACAATATATTTATGGTATTTTATATACAAGAGATCTATTAAAGCACAGTAAGGAGAAGGATTTAGGAGAATTAGTGCGTTCAGTATGGTTTGTGAGTGAGAGGAACTCTATTCAGCAGATGTTAGAGCAGTTTCGCTGGAATAAACAGAAAGTAGCTGTTGTTTTGAGTAATCAAGGGAAATCAATAGGAGTGGTCACATTAGATGGAATGATTGAAGAGATTTTTGAAGGGAAATCTAAAGATTTTTATCATCACCCTAGTGTTATTGTAGATAAGCATTTCTCTTGCGATATTTTAGTTAAGGAAGTAAATAAGCAGTTTGGAATTGCCCTTCCAACCGATCAGGGAACAACACTAGAAGAGCTAATGAGGGCAAGTCTTGGAAGATCACCTCATGCATCAGATCATGTAAGAATAGGTGATTATAGGTTAACTCTAGAGCCTCATCAATTTTTGGGTAAAAAGAAGATATATATATCTACTGTTGTAGCAGCTATGTAATTCTACTTTTTCTGACCTTTAGAAAAAATGATTTTTTTTCTTATTTTTTACCATTAGATTTTTAAAAAATAAATTTGACTATTGTGTAGAAAACATATAATGTAAAACAAGATTAAGTTAAGATGTGGAGGGTGTCTAGTGATAGAGAAGTTTCCAAGGGAGAGCATAGAAGATCTAGATTTGAGTCTTATACAAAGAAGGGAGAGGTCTGGTTTTTTATTATTAGCTTATATGTGCCTTGGATGGATTTATTGCTATGAATTATTATTAAGGAATATCCCCATAGGTTTAGCTATAAGGCTGTATGCACAAATATTTATAGGCGTTATTTATAAAAAAAATAGGAGATAATATGAGTGGATGGATTTTACCAGAAGATATGGGAAGAGAGATTTTTAGGTTCTTATTTATGGGTAATTTTGGTGACGATACAACATTAATGAGTATCAAAGACTCTAAGGCTTTTAGAGCTACTTGTAGGGATTTTAAGTATATAGCAGATGGTGAATTGCATAAGATAATACCACTTATTCTAAGTGGATTAAATCCAATTGAGATGCCACGTCCTATAGGAGATCTATATTCATTTAGTGATTTAACTGCAGCTTGCGCACCGTATGAAAGTGGCATAAGATACTGGACTAGAAAAAGCCCTGATAAGTCTTTACGTCTAGCAATTGAAGAATCTAAAGTGTATACCTGGGAGCCAAAAGTTATTCATTTATGCGAAAATGCAACAGCTCCAGAGCTAGAGAATGCTCTAGAAGATTGTATAGGGGTTTTTAGTGATAGTAGAGAAGGAAGGGTAACTCTTAGAGATCGTTGCATTGATAAGATGTCAAATTGTTTTTTCTCTACTATAGTAAGGGAAACAGATCCTGATAAGATCAGGAAGGATAAGAATTATTTAGTTGCATCACTATTACTTTCTCATGATGAAGAAGACATGATTACTTTGCGTCGAAAGCTAAAGAGAAAAGGACTTAATTTTAAACATATGCAGGTGATGCGTTTCATCTTTGATGTAATGAAAGAGTATAGTATAGATCAAGTAATTTCTGTATTTGCAGAACACATTATTGGCAGAGAGACATCGCAAACAAAGGGAAAACCACTGGCCGAAAGAACAATAACAGTAGCAATGAATAGTGGATATATTCCATTAATTGAGAGGTTTATGGAGCTTCATAGAAGGTTACATAGGAAGAGGGAGCCTCTTCTTGCTTATGCTATGGAAAATGGCTCTAAGGAAGTAATAATGGCTGTTCTTCAAAGTTCATATAAGATAAGAAAGAGTGATTCTAAGGGAAAAAAATCGTGGGTTAAAAGGCTAATGGAGTATGCAGATGGTACAATGACAGCTTTGTTAATAGAAAAGGGTCTTATATCACGACATTTATTAGTATCACAGTGCAAAAGAATTAGTGGATTGTTAGCTGTAAGAGAAAGTGCTATGCCCATCATAACAACAATTTGATTAGAATTGTTATAGTATTATACGTAGCTTGCTTTCTTAAATGTATTAAAACTTAAGAAATAAACTCTTAGAGATAGAAGTGTTCTTCTTTAAAAACCTCATGTTCATAAAGGCATGGGGGTATCTCTAAAGAGCAGTTAGAGATAAAAGAAGCAATCTTCTATTTTTGAGTTTAATTGATTAAGGTAGATTGTGCTATTTTTGAAATTCAAGAGCTTGTTGAATATATTGAACAGCTTGGTTGATTTCATTGTGGGTGTTGAACTTTGAGAAAGAAAATCTTAAAGATGATAGAGCCCTTTCTTTAGGAAAGCCCATATTTAGAAGCACATGAGAGGCAGAAAGAGCACCTGAAGAGCAGGCTGATCCAAGAGAAGCAATGACCCCTTTTTGATCTAGATTGATTAATAGTGATTCTCCATCGCAGCCATTGAAATAGATATTAGATACATTACAAATACGTATGTTATTACCATTGATTTTAGCATTAGGGATAGTTTGTAGTAGTAGTTTTTCAAAGGAATCTCTGAGGTCTTGCATATGTTTTATCATCAGGTTTTGTTTTTTTTCGAGAATCTCAATGCATTTAGCAAAGCCTAGAATAGCAGGTAGGTTTTCTGTACCGGGACGAATAGAATCTTCTTGGTTGCCACCAAATATGAGCGGATTCAGTTTATAAGGTTTTTTACAGATGGCCACAGAGATCCCTGGAGGTCCGTGGATTTTATGGGCCGAAAATGTAAGAGCTGTAGCATATGGGATAAAATTGATAGGATCTTCTTTTCCAAGAGAAGCGACACCGTCAATGATTAATGGTATGTTATATAGATTAGCTATTTCTGCAATTTTGCTTATTGGATGTTTGCAACCAGTCTCACTATTTGCAGAGCTAAGTGCAATGAAAGATGTAGCAGAATTGATACTGTTAGAAAGATCATTCATTGAAATTTCACCATTTGGAGTAGGGAGATAAATCACTTTTGTTTGTTGATTTTCGAGTTGTTCAATAGTGCGAAGGAGGCATGGATGTTCTATTCTTGTGGTGATGATAGATCCTGGATTTTTTTTATGGAAGCTCTTGATAATAATATTAATGCTCTCTGTAGCAGAAGATGTGAAGGTGATTTCATCCTGATCAATGTCAAAATATTTAGCAATAGCTACCCGAGCATTGAGCAGTTTAAGTTTTGCTTTTCTTCCAGGTCCTGTGATAGCTGAAGGATTTGTAGGAGTATCCTCCATGGCACTAAGAACTGTCTTGATAACTTCTGGATCCATTTTTGTAGTAGCATTATTATCAAAATATATCATTATGTAGGCCTTGCAAGGATCATAGTGATGTTATCGTGTCCACCTCGAGAAAGAGCTATCCTTTCCAGAGTTTTACTAATTTCCTTTAGATTTTCTTTTTTTGTTTTAATCACGTATTCAATCTCTTCATTAGGTATAAGGTCTGTCAATCCATCGGAGCAAAGCAGATATAGGTCTTTTTTGAAAAAGGGCTCAGTTGTAATGACAGGATTTAAGTCTATTGATGTACCAATAGCTTGGGTGAGTATTTTGCCATAACCGTATTGTTGTTGTCTGCGATTTTTTAACAGATCTGATTCATTATTGGAATTTTTTAGGGTATGGTCAGTTGTAAGTTGTTTAAGTTTTCCATTTCGCACTTGATAGATTCTGCTATCTCCTACATGAGAGTATAAAATATGAGAGTGGTAAAAAAGGATAGTACATAGTGTGGTACCCATTCCAGTTAGTCTATTCTTTGATTTTCCTAGGTGATAGATCCAATGATTTGTGTGCTCTATTAGGATTTTTAGGTTTTCAGATATATTTAGAGGGTTATCTATGGCGTGATAAGTACTAAACAGATCTCTTGCTTTTTCTAAAAGGTACCGAATTGTTTCTGCTGAGGCTATATCACCTGATCTATGTCCTCCCATACCATCAGCTAATAGAAAGAAATTATTACGCAAAAGGTATCCGTAAGCATCTTCATTTTTTCTACGTTTTAAGCCCTTATTTGTTGAGGCAAAGATATCAATTTTAGCTGAAAAAGGCACATTAATGACCTAATCTATTAAAAAAATATTATACGAAGGGCACTAATTAAATTGAATATTGAATGTAAGAAAATATTAGAAAAAAGAGATCTTGTTTTTTCATAAACAAAGCAGAGAAAGAGTGAAAAGGTAAAGAGTGTTGGGATAAGTGTTAGGTTAGTAGAGCCTTGAGAAGGAGCATAGTGGAAAAAAGCAAAGATTAAGGAGCTTATTGAGAAGGCAATAAGCGGTGGTATTTTATTTCTTAGCCAGTTGAGAAGGATTCCTCTAAAGAGAAACTCTTCAAGTAAGGGAGCTGCAATAATCACGGAAAAGAAGGCAATGAAAAAGGAGAATGGGTGTTTAAGAGAGGAGATTAGGTATTGAACAGAAATTTGAAGCGTATTTGTAGGGCCAAAGAATGAAAGAGATAATGCCTCGAAAAGGTTTGAGATAGCAAGCACTGGAAGGATTGCAATGAGCCATGTGAAAATACCAAAATAAATATCGAAGGATAGTTTGTAGCAGCCAGGAAAGGAATAATCTTTCCATATTTGTTTTTGAACAGTGGTTTTTTGAAATAGCGCATAGATAAAAAGAAGAAGAGTTGTAAATAGGAAGATGAAAATTTGGACAAGAGATAGAATGATATTTTCATCAAGCTGAAGATCGAAGGCAGCGTAGAAACCATAGAAGAAGAAAGGAGCAAGAAAAATGTAGACGGCAGTAAAGACAAAAAAGTTAAAGAAGAGATCGATATTTTTTATCTTAGGAGTGGGGTGGGTTGAATATGGAAGAGAAAAATATGATTTTGCTGATGCAAGCCAAGAAATAATGAGAGACAATAGTGACAAGACTAAAAATGTCAAGAGGTTGTCAAAGATAGGATTAGGAGTTAGATTCACGAGATTGATTACCTTGAATTCAACAGGATGTAGTCCTGCATGCGTTGAGCTACTTTTGATAGCATGTGAGTATGGGCAATACCAATAGGAGATAAGAAAAAGGCTGTTTTTCCCCAGCCATTTTTTTGGTATTCAATTGAGGTGAGTTTCCATGGAATAAAGAAGGATTGGTGGACTGTTTCCTGGAGGATAGTCTTATTATTTTTACCTCTGATATCGATAACCTTAATTTGAAGAGAGATATCCAAGGTGAATGTTTTGATTGATTCAAGGTTGAAGAGCCCTTTTGAATTAGCTCTTGGCATTAAGGAGTGGTCTTTAATTTCTACACAGGCAATATATTCTGCATGTCCTGGATTATTATTTGCCCAATCAATAGAATTAATACTATTGCTGTTAGAGAAGTCAATTTGGTATAGGTGAGGATTTTGAGTAGTGATATAAAGAGAATTAAGGCTAAAGATCTTATTAAGAAGTAGCTCATGGAATTCTTCTTGAAGATCCCAAGGCATGCCGGCATTGCTATTATCTATAACAGGTAAAAGAGCAACTGATGGTTTAATTCTACCATCGGTATAGTATTTATCTTGGTTATTTTGAGGGTACTTAGTACAGCTAGAAAAAAGGAGAGTTAGTATGAAGAATGCTCTTTTCATAAGGTTCGTGATTGTATCAAATTATTTCTTCTACATCAAGAGCTTTGTGGATACTTACACTCACCTTAGATGAACTTGAGTCTAATTAGAAAGAAACTGTGATTGATTAGGACCAGATAACAACCTATTTCTTTTGGAGGAAGTTTACTATATTTTAAGTTGGTGTTCTAGGTTTTGATGGGTTATAATTTAGTTCATACCTTACTGACACATCTTGGGGGTGTCTATCTTAGCTTGATTCTCTTTTGGTAGCAATAAGGGAAGAGTAGGGCGATAGGATTGAGGGTGTGTTGCCTGAGGAAGAGGAGGAGATGATCTTCCATGTAGAGATGTCTGATTGAAGGGATGATGGCGCAGAGGTTGTATTAAAAGCGATGAGTATTGATTTAAACATGATCAACTCTAGCGAAAGGGGAGAATCGATGAAGGTAAGGTCTTCTTGAGAGAGCAACTGATTCTCAAAAAACAGAGTTGTTTTTTTTCTAAAGGTCATCAGTTTTTCTAGAGTGAGTAGAAAATCAGGTGTGTAATTATTTGACCAGTTAAGCCAACTAAGCGTGTTATCCTGGCAATAGGCATTATTGTTTCCATTTTGTGTATGTGCTAGTTCATCACCCATCCTAAACATGATGGGACCTATAGTAATAGTGAGCACATGTAAGAAATTAATCATTTGTTGTTTTCTAAGAGCCAGAATTTTAGTTATTAATGTGTGTCCCTCCTCACCCATATTCCAGCTATAATTTTCTTGGGTACCATCATTATTATTTTCATTATTATTTTCATTATGTTTTTGATTATAGGAGACAAGATCATAAAGAGAAAAACCATCGTGGCATGTGATAAAATTGATTGAGTTTTCTGGAGTTTTAGGAGGTTTAAATAATGAGGGTGAACCTATGATAGCATCAACAAATGGTTCTTTATCATCTAGAGTGCCTCTGATAAACTGACGTACTATATCTCTATATTGGCCGTTCCATTCTGAAAAAGCAAGGGAGGGGAAGGAGCCTTGTTGATATGTTTTGTTATCCCAAGGCTCAGCTATAAACGTTGCATCTTTTAAGAGAGGGTCATTTTGAATAAGGTTTAAGATTCGAGGAGAGTTTGTGGGGGATCCATGATGATCTTTTGTAAGAGTAGAGGCAAGGTCGAAGCGGAATCCATCGATATGAAATTCAGATTTAAAATAGCGTAATGAATCGAGGATTAGTTTTTCAGAGGTGGGATGATTTGGATTGATGGTATTTCCACACCCAGTATGATCTATAAACTCCTGATTGTCGTTTATATAATATGTAGATCGATCTAATAACATGAGGGGGTTTTCCTTAGAGGTGTGGTTGTAGACTACATCGAGTATTACTTTTATATTGTGTTTGTGAAGCTCTTTTACAAGTGTCTTAAATTCTTTAATAGGGGTAAGACGATCTTGTCTTGAGGCATAATCGGGCATGAGGGAAAAGAAACTTAAAGGTGAATAGCCCCAATAGTTAGGTGTTTGGTGCTCACCACGGATAAACTGATAGATAGGCATCAATTCTATAGCATTGATGCCAAGCCTTT
The DNA here is from genome assembly GCA_902609415.1 of uncultured Chlamydiae bacterium. Taxonomy (GTDB): domain Bacteria; phylum Chlamydiota; class Chlamydiia; order Chlamydiales; family CACLRR01; genus CACLRR01. The sequence continues at coordinate 5,910 of CACLRR010000013.1, read as the reverse complement.
TAAGGTGATCGATTTTATCAAGTATGCCAAGAAATGTCCCTGGATGAGAGGATTTACTGGAGGGGTGTTTGGTAAAACCTTTAATGTGTAATTCATAGATAATAAGCTGATTAGTTTCTATATTTGGCTGAGTATCACCTTCCCAGTTGAAGATGTGATCATATGTCATGAAGCTCTTAAGATTCTTGGTTAGTGATTTACTCCAAGGGTCAAAGATCATTTGATCATTAATCCTAAGTGCATAAGGGCACGAGGGGTTTATTTGATCAATTTCTATTTTCCAAAGGTTGTTTGATTGTGTAAGCTTGTGTAAACCAATGACTTTTTCATGGGTTTCAGGATCAAAAATAAGTAGTTCTGGAGGTGAATTTGTTTTTATAGGAAGAGTAAACGAGAGTTTGTCACCATTAGCATAAAGACCGATTTTTTCATCTAAATAGTCCATAAGTATCAGAGTACAATAGATTGTAGAGGTTGGCTAGGAAAAAATGAATTTAACATTTTTAATTGAAATTAAGCAGAGTAAAATTTATACTGTTTTACAAGAAATTAATTTTTGAAGTGGATATTGGTAATTTATCTAGGATAAAATCCACACTTCAAGTAATTGTAGTGTATAAATTAGTATGAAGCTGGGTTCGTGTGAGATAAAGCATTGAATGCGAACAGTTCCCAGAAATATAAATGCTCTAATGAGGAGTCCAAAAACATGTCTCTTGATAATGCTGAAGCAAACCTAATTGAGTTTGGAAAGGAACTAAATCTGGAAGGATTAGCCTTTGATGAAAACCACACCTGTATTTTAGGGATTGATAATACCTTTTCACTTCACTTAACCTTTGAACCTAATTCTGATCGTCTTTACCTGTATTCACCAATATTGGATGGATTACCCCAAGATTCTAAGGTGCGTCTTGAGTTGTATGAGATACTACTTGAGGGATCGATGCTAGGTGGCCATATGGCTGGTGGAGGAATTGGTGTAGCAACAAAGGAAGAATTAATATTAATGCATTGTGTCCTTGAAATGGCTTCTGCAGAAGCTAATGCTTTAAGAAGATTTGCTCCTCTTTTTGTTGAATCTGTAGAAAAATGGAGAGAAGTGGCAAACAAGATTGTAGAAGGTCGCTTTGACAAGACAAAGGATAAACCAAGTATGCCAGGAATGGGGGGCCCAGGTGTTCCTGGTGCGCAAGGAAAACCTGCAGATTCACCAGGTGATGGTTATATAAAGATTTAATCATACGTTTATGATTAAATTAAGAACACCTAATCATTAGCGATTAGGTGTTTTCTATTTAAATAAATCGATTATATTATAAATATTGCATACAGTTAGTTAATTATTTTGTGTTTTTTTGATGTTATTTGAGAGTTAGCTTAGAGAGAGTAAAATATAAAAAAAATCTCTCTACGAGGTTTCTTGATGGTTATAGTTACTGATTTTCTTTTGGATATCGAGAATATAGTAGGTCACATTGTCTTTTTTTTCACTGAGTGCTTTTTCTATTTGTCTGATGCTGGAGATGACTGTTGAGTGGTCTCTAGAGAAGAATCTACCAATTTGAAGAAGTGATAATTCAAAATTCTTCCTGAGATAATACATTGCTATCTGTCTCGGTAGGGTTGCTTCGCGTGCTTGTGATTTACCAAGAAGATCTGAAGTTTTGATACCAAAAACATTGGCAATAATTTTAACAAGAGCATGTTCATCTAGAAGAGTAGCTTTTTGTTTTTCAATAAAATCATTGAGTGTGTCTTGAATATCAGCGAGCTTAATTGTATTTAAGTAGGGTACGTTTGTTGCATTGAATTGTTTAGCAATAAGGTCAATAGCAGAAGCGAGTATGCTAATTGAATTGAATTTTTTCGTTAGGAATTGATTTACAGGAAGCTCTGTATGTAGTTTATAAAATTTGAGTCTGTTTTTACATACCTCAACTAGTTGCTCTGTATCTTTTTCTTCTATAAGGGGCAGGGTAAGCCCCCATTCGAATCGACTTATCAGACGTTTTTCAATTCTTTCCAGTTGGTTAGGGATTGATTTTGCAGAGAGAATGATCTGTATACCATCCATATGGAGGGTGTTAAATGTGTGAAAAAATTCCTCTTGAGTGGCTGCTTTTCCTGCAAGGATCTCGATATCATCAATAATAAGACAATCTGTTTTGCGGTAAAAGTTTCTAAATTCCTGCATTCTTCCCAGTCTGATAGCTTGAACAACATGGTGTGTAAAACTTTCTGCTTTGATATATAGTGGAGATCTTCCTTGGATTTTTAGAGCTGAAGTGATGGCCATGAGAAGATGTGATTTTCCAGTACCAGTAGGACCGTAAAGATAAAGGGGATTAAATATATTTTGGGATTCTTTGCTAGTATATGTTTTTGTGAGTGGATCGTATTGACAAAGCTTACAGATTAGTTTATAGGGAATAGTATTTTTCTTAGTAGGTGAATATTCTTCAAGGGTTGCTAAGGGGCTAAGTTCACTTTGAGTAAATGTAAGGCTTGTTTCCTTAGATTCTTTTTTAGAGTCTGTAATTGGAGAATCATCTAGGGAAGAAAGATGAATCTTAATTTTGTGACCATTATTGTTAAGAAGGGTTTTACTAGCAATAGGAATAATATGTTCAGAGACCCATAACTTTTGAAAAGAATCTTTAGCTTCTAAATAAATATTGCAAGCGTCAAATTTTATCACCCTCAGTGTGTTAAGCCACTTATTTACAGTCTCTGCACCAATTTCCTTTTCTTGTTTCTTTACAAACTGTGTCCATGCCTGCATGATAGATCCAAATCATTTAGTTGTTCTTCTTATTTTCTTAGTACTAAGTGTTTTATTGATGTACCACTGCTGTATTACACCAAAGAGCGTCGAAAATATGTAATAGATATTAAGACCTGAGGGCATACTATAAAAAATAAATGGCACAACGATAGCAAAGATATTACCCATATTTTTCATCTGTTTTTGTTGCTCAGAAATTTTTGTTGAATTTTGCTTCATGTTGGTTACTTTTTGCTGAGCAAACATCAACAGACCATTAAGGAAGGGAAGTAGATGAAAGGTAGTTCCAAAAAAGAATATTGGAGTAGACCAGGAAAAGAGGACATCGGGTCCAGCTAGATTGTCTATCCATCCTGGTATAAAGCTCACTCCACGAATTTGTACTGTTGACCTAAGGAGATCAAACATTCCAAAAAAGAAGGGGATTTGTAGTGGCAATCCAAGACAACCTGCAAGTGGATTACAGTCAGCATTACGGTATAGTAGAGCTGTCTCCATTTGGAGTTTTTTTGGATCTTTTTTATATTTTTCCTGAATGATTTTAAGCTGAGGATTGAGTTCTTGCATTTTTGCCATTGATTTAAATGACCAGGAATTTAGGGGATAGAGGATTAAACGGATCAGAATAGTTAGTAAGATGATTGAGATTCCCCACGAATGGGTGATCATATAACAAAAATTAAGTAATAAAAATAGAAATTTAGAAAATGGTTTTATCATTTTTTGCATAAACCCACTTGAAGATGAAGCATCTTGCAGTTCCGAGGAGGCAATTTGATTAGAAGCAAGGTTTTTATCGATTGAGCTAAGAAGTTTTGGATCGAGAGGTCCTGCATAATAGATAAAGTTATTCTGTTTTTTTAGTGGGATAGCGGTCATGTAACCTGGGTAGTTTGCATTGCTAGTATGTGTAAGAGAGTGCCTGGAGAGTGCGTTACTATCATTGATATAAAAGGCTTTTAATCCAGAGTTATTGACATTATCTTTTTGTAAGATGATGGTAGCTAGGAATCCGTTATTATTAGATATCCATTTCGATTCAATAGGATGGTAGATTGTAGTAGTTTCTATAGGAAGTTTTATTTTTTCACGTTTTGCCTTATTATTATCAAGCGTTTGTGCTTGTATTTCAGGTTTATATTGATTAGATAGAAGTTCAACTTCTAAAATTCCAGATGTAAGCCAGAGGTTTTTTTCAGTATCATCGAGAGTGATTGAACATTCTAGGCAGTAGGGGAGTTGATTGCTGTCTGTTGGAAGGTTGTATTTTTTTGTGACCCTTTTTCCGTTAATCTCACCTTGGAATTCAATTGTTGTTTCATCAAAATTAATAACCTTAAAGTGATTTAATGAGGATATATTGTCATGTTCATCTAATAGAGAAAAGGCGTAGTATTTTGGGTCTATAGAGAAAATTGTTTCATTATCCTCATTAACTAGTGATCTGCGCAGAAGAGGAGTATAGCCACCCTGGAAAGGGGCAGTGAGGGTTTTTTCCTTACCATTTGTTTTCCAGGCAGACTTAAGAGGGAAGAGATTGTTATTTGAGTTTTCTCTAGCAAGCTCTTCGTCATATGAGATTGGGTGGATAAGGTTTAGTTCTTTTTCTTTTGAATCAAAGGTGAGGTTGATTTCAGCAACTGAGCCACCTATTGAAGAGAAAACAACCTGCATATAGGGGTTTTCTAATATGTAGAGCTCTTCTTCTATTTTACTCTCTTCATATGTGGAAGGTACAACTGTAAGGAACTCAGAGAGGTGATTCATTTTTTCAATTGGATGAAACTCACTTTTATGGTTATCCCAGTAGCCTAAAGGATATGCTCCATTAGGAGTTTGAGTAATAGCAAGAAAATGGGTTGTGTTGGTGTTTTTTAGGGAAATTTTTTCAATAGAGTCAACATCTACGCTCAGATATTTTTCTTCGAGTGAGATTAGTGTTGGTTTATAAAGTGTTTTAGTAAGGTCGGAAGGGATAGAAATGATGGGCGAAACCTTGTCGCTATAAGCAAGTAGTTCTGAATTTGGACCTTCAATCCTTAGTAATTTTTTAGAGTTGTGGTAGAGATATTTTGTAGGGGTTTTGTCTGATCTGAAGGTATAGAAGACGTTGTTACATTGGAATCCATAAGTAAAGCCTTCTGACTTATCTTTATCAAAGTAGAGTTTAGTTGGGATATTTTCACCTTGTAGTACCTCTTTAGAGAGAACCTGTTCTTGCGCAAGATCGTTAGGTTCAAATCGCTTTTCAAAGTATCTATTGATAAAGATGAAAGAAAGAGAGACAACAATGATAAATAGGATGGATTGCCTGTTAAACATGGGAAACCTTAATTTTTTTTACATATTGTAGCAAAAAAGAGTATAGGAAGTCTATCTTTATTGAGGGGTGTTATACTGAGTGGAGGAGGGGAGCAGAGAGGAAATGAAATCCTCAAAATAGGGAGAGTTTTGAAGATTTTCTAACCACTCATCTTTTTTGATCTCTTCTATAGAGGGAAGAGAATCAAATTGTTTTGCCTTTTCTAGGAAAAAGAAGCCTTGTTCTATATTATTGTGGATGGAGTAGAGGCAGGCAAGATGGTAGTATGATTCTGTGTTACCAAGCTTTGCAGATTGGACAAGCTTAAATTCGGCATCTTTATAATATTCTTTTTGGAGGGAGGAGGAATCAGTACTTTCAGCAGCCTGGATTGTAACAAGAGCCCAATCCAGAAGAAGATCTTGGTTGTCAACATCATTTTTTGCAGCAACCTTAAAATGGGAGATGCTCCGGTGTAGGTATACTTCATCATCCTCTAGCTCACCTATGTGTGCATAAGTTAGAGCGAGGCTATAGTGGATATTTGTATAGGAAGGCGCAATCACAAGAATACGATTAAAGATTTCTAAGGCTTTGTGGTAGTATTCTTTGTCTTGGAGCTCATCACCAAGGGTATCAAGGGTAGTAGCATATTCAAATAAGCCTTTAGGGTTTATATATAGAGCGTCTTTTTTAAGTGATAGGCCCTGTTCGAAATGAATGATAGCATCTCTTAAAAATCCATTATCTTCAAAAAGTTCGCCCATTTTTCTTAGTAGAATTGCATAGTCAATAAAGTAATGACTTTTGCATCTAAGTT
>CACLRR010000012.1 GCA_902609415.1 uncultured Chlamydiae bacterium | reverse complement strand
AAGTTTATATTTTATGAGATTTTCTTTTTTCTGAAGGTTTTGCGTAAGGGAGGGGAGAAGTGAAATCGGCAAGGAACCAACTTTAAAATAGACGCTATTGAGGGATACGTTTTTATGACTTATTTCTGCACTATGAGCACCAATTGAAAATAGATTGTTTTTATTTGGGCTTGTTGTACCCAAAAGATTTTTACAGCTAATCTTCTTATTATTGAGTGAAATTTGTTCAGAAGAAAGGTAGAGAAGATTTAATGAGGTGGTACCATTGGATATATACCCTTGATTGGTATTGAAATCAAAATAGACTTCGTTACCGACAAAGAATTGATCATTATATTTTAGGAGTATATTTCCCTGTGCAAACACGTTATTTTTTTGATTCTCATTAGAATAAACAATTATTTCTGCCTGCAGATAGAAGTCTTCAGACTGGAAAATACCCCCTTGATCTGTCAGAAGCTGATTATTTTTATAATGTGGGTTATTTAGCCATACTTTTATCTCCGCAGAGGTCAACGAGAAAAGAAAGATAAGATAAGTAGAGAGTATTAAGCGTATCATGGCAGAAATTATAACACATAGGGAGAATCAGTAGATAGATTTTAAAAGGAGGCCTGCAAGTATTGCCCGATTTTTATAGTGAGAATTATGTAAAAGAGAGAGGATGAGATTGACACTATCTTCATCATGTCTTGCTACGATAGCCTCAATAGTTTCAATAAATAGGTTTCCCTTATCATCTGTGGAGAGGGAATATGATGAGCTCTCATTTTTCAATTTAGTTGCTCTTTTTTCTGAGATATCAAAGATAGGCTCTTTTTTTTGAATCTTAAGCCAGGAAATTAATGAGCTACTCTTATTATTTCTTAATCTATAGAGAGAAAGCTGGCAGTAGTAGCGTATAAGAGGAGAGCCAAGAGAGTTAGAGTATTCACTTAGAAGCTTATTTGTTTTTTCACTGTTAATATTTTCTAAAAGATTTATAAGAGGTGGCAGAAGAAAGGTTTGTTTATTTTCTAAAACATCTGTAGCAATATCAAGAAATGTCTCTTCTGGTAGGGAGGCGGCTTGAATGAGTGTAGAATGAAGAATGGATTTTGTGAAGTTTCTAGCCCTAGTTTGCATTTCTTTATGACGAAATTTATAGATGGAGTCTTTATCAAGATAAGAGAGAGCACCACCAAGAGTACTTATTGGTACAAGACAGGTATTATTAGTATCTAATTTAAGTAAGCTCTTGATTTGATTTTTACACTGAGGGTCTTTTTTACTCAGAAGCGCAAGTGCACTAACTAAGGCTTTTTTTTCATCGTTGCTTTTTATATTTTCTTTATGGAGATTATAAGATTTAGGGTTGTCTTGTGTAAGATTCAAAGCAAATAGGTTATCATCTTTTGCCATAGAAAGGATCTCTTCATTATACTTTTCATAACCAAGAAGGGTGAGGGCATACTTTGCAGTCAATGCAGAATCTGTAAAGGAGCTTTTAGCAATCTTAATAAGAGTATCTTTTGTATTTGTCATTCTAAAGAGGCCCATAGCCAAAGAAGCTATTTCCTGTTTTGATGGATCTGTGTGTGATAGGAAGGAAGCAATATCACCTGCAAAATCTTCTCTATTATGTTCAATAAGTTTTGATATTGTTGCATGTTGCATTGATGTATCTGGGTCATTAAGTAAAAGCTTCAGCTTGTTTGTTGATGCATCAGAGTGGTCCATTGCAAAAAGTTCAATGAAGTAGTGTCTGAATTCTGGTGCAACAAGTCGAACAAGAGCTTCAATATGCCCAAAAGCGTCTGGGTGATTTCTTTGAATCAGATGGTAGAGGGCATCGAGTCTAAGTTCAATAAAAGGTGAGCGCAATGTTTGGACTAGGAAATGATCAACCCAGCCTTCATGAATAGAAGCAACAAGATTAAGAAGAGATTTTTGAACAATTGGATTTTTATAGTGGATAATAGAATTTTTTATAAAGGGAAGGGTAGAAAATTGTCCTGAAATTTGGGCTCCAAAAATAGATAGAAGCTTAATATCATCATTAGGGTTATTGATAGATGACTCCAAAATAGAGTGGGCTAGAGTTCTTAGTAAGGGGTAGTTATGAGATGAAGTATATTTTTTTTGATAGAGAGTAATTGCTTCATCTATCTTATGTGCAGAGATTAGGTAAAGAATATTTTTATCATCATTTTGATGTGAGTAGATTGGTGTAGCAGTTATAATAATTAGTAAGGAGATAAATTTAATGAGTTTTTTTGAAAGCCAGCACATAAAATTTTAATAGATGATTCTGAAATAATTAGCGATAAAATTCTAAACATATGCTAAACTCTTTGTATGACTTCACGTAGTATCTCACCTTCACTCTCTAAGGATCCATATAGTTTTGAGAAAACACGCTCCTCTAGAGGATTACCTAACCCAAGTGGAGAAAGGGAATCATGCCTGGAAAGAACTAGAAGAGTGGCAAGAGTAATTTTTAATACTATTATTAATCTAATTGTTGCCACATGTCATAGAGTTTATCACTATTTTTGTCCTATAGATGAGCCAGATCAACTGTATAGAAATGAAATGCGAGGCTTACTAGGGACTAGTAGGCTTCAAGGAGTTATTAGGATTTTAGAAATGAAGCCAAATGGTGAGCGTATTCATGATGAGCAGCTTCGATTTGCAAAAGATGAAATAAAAAGGAAAGAGTATAGATCTATTTTTTCTGAATTAAGTTCTGAAAAGAACTTGGGTGTGTTGATTCAAGAGCATTCGATAGGACGTAGCCATTTAAATGAGGCTGATATTATTTACGAGTTATTATCACACTCCCCCCTATATGAATTGCGTGTGTTGCTAGGAAAAATTCGAGTTATGGAAGATGGAAATGCACTAAACCATGTGGAATTAGGAAAGATTTGTAGGCAACTTAAAACCTTTAAACATCTTGCTCAGTATAGGCCTGATATTGCAACTGTGTTGTATGAGGCTCTTTGGTTACTAACAGAAAAAATAACACCTGACCATTTCAACACTTTACTGCCTCAAGAAAGAAGAATGGAGTATAGAGCTAAGGAAACATTTATTCAATTAGTTAGTAATAAGTCTGATATTTTTTGGACTCGTGTAGTGGATGAAATGATTAAATTATCAGCGTGATAACTAACTAACCTGATATAGTTTAGGCACCTGCTCTGCTACAATAGGTTATTTTTTACATGATGGACAAGAGGAATCTTTTTCTTTTTTCTTTTGACAGTGAAAAGAGTTTCTGTTGTTAGATTTGCACGTATAATAGACTAGAGAAATTAATATCATTAACAATATTAGTGAAAGTAGAATGATCATGTATCAGCAGATTTTTTGGTTTTTTTCTCACTGATTTTATCAATCCAGATAGGTGAGCTCCAGGCTACATGTTTATCAACTTGTTCAACTCTTATATAATAGTAGCAGAAGCGGGAAGGTTGTAGATCACTTTTTAGAAGAACCTTATCGAGGGGATCATTGTCATCTAATTCTAGTTCATAGACTGATCCCTCTGGTGTGATTTTTTTAAGAACTTGACCATTCCGTATAACAAGAATTTCCTTGATATCCTTAATACAGCTGATTGAACAGTGGATATATCTTGTAAATTTGAGGCCTGGTTTTTTTTGCGTTGTAACTACATCACCCATTGGTATGCCTGCTATATTGAAGGAAAGAAGAATTTTCACACCTGTTGTTGCATAGCAATGTCTTGCATAAAGGCCCTGAAATAATTTTTCTCTTGAGTAGTCGTTACAGATAATAGCAGTTAAACCTGGATTGTAGGCACCAGGATCAGTTGGCGTATCTCCGATATTTTGTCCTCCAGCTGTAAAGCCAAAGCGGTGACCTGCATTTAGAGCTTTTCTGATAGATCCTTCAGCAGCTTCTTCTACCTTCTTTTTTCCTTTACTCTTGAGAGGGAAGAGGTTCCCTTCTTTTTTTGTGCATTCAGAACTTCCTAGGGAGTTGTATATTTCCACGACTTTTTCAAATTCAGGGTTCAATGCTGAGAAATCAAATGATGATCCTTTTAGCATTGTAAGAGTTGGAATTGAAATTATATCTTTAGGGTTATGAGATCTGTAGATTTTTTTTAGTGAGGAGCTTTTGGCGTCTTGCTTCCTTAGAAGGGGTTTATTATCTTTGCAATAGACGATCTGCCGTAATCCCTCCTTAGAGCTTTCACCAGGCCATTGAAAGCCAAGCATGGAAACAAAGCGCTCTTCTTCATTAAATTCAGCCACCTGAATGGCAGTTGATCGCCAGTCCTCATGTGAGGTTTGTTTTTCATTTTCTGAAGGTGAAGTAGCATAGAATTGTAATGCTTGCTCGTCCCTATAGTAGCGCAAGCTATTTTCAATTTCATCGACACTATTGAATCTAGGATGCCTATCATGTGGCTGACCCCAATATATGAATTTGTCTCCGTCTGGAAGGCAGATCATGGGATCAGAGTCGTAGGTTTCTTTTGTCGTGAGGTTAGTAAGTTTTAATCGGTAATTTCCAGGTTCATTAAAATAGATGTTAGGAAGATTAAGGAATCCTGTTTCTGGAACAAATAGTTTCCAGTTAAGATTTTCTCTAAGCTGGTCATAAGAAAATTCAATAAGTGTATTTTCTGGCGCGTTACCTGTTAGATTGCCATATTGGTCTTCAAAGCGAATAAAAATATCAAAACGGCTATTTTTATAGACAGTTGAAGGAACAATTGCTTTTATATTTGCAAGCTTATTTCCTCGCACATCGACACTTACCACTTCTGGATCTTTGAAATCACCTTCACCCTTTGTATCTATATAAATATAGAATGGTTTTTTTCGTTGTGTGTATGTTTGTACTTGTGATCCCTTTTGTTTTTCTTCGCTAGTACCGCTATATCCCATAGTTATGGTAAATCTACCACTTGCTTCAATCGCTTGAGTTAGTTTAAAGGTATATTGTTGATATCCTTCTGGATCTGTTTCAAGTTTGGGGTAGATTATTTTACTGTTAGGTAGAGTAAGAAAAAGAACACTAGACTGACTTTTTGGACTATGGGAAGGAAGCTCCCAGTCGTTTTCACCATTTCTTGTAAAGGGATCAAATTTTACTAGTGTTCCTGTAGGGAGTGCTGAGGCAGTAATGTATGTAAAGTTAAAGTTGTGTGTTGATCCGGCTAGAACAGAATTTGGTTCAGATAAAAAAACAGAGCGTCGCATAGTGAATCCTTTCAATAATATCAATGATCCCAAGAGTATATCACGCTAGCAATTAATTTATACTGAAAATAGTTGGAAAATCTTTAAAATCTTTCTTTTGATCCATCAAATAATGCGTGTAAAGGAGTTTTTAGATTCTTCTTGATTAGGACTATTCTCCTCACTAGTAAAGAGACACGTTTTGCATGGTCTGCCAAAAAAAAATCCTTCACTCTAGATACGGAGACAGTGGGGTTTTTCTGTAGGTTTAACTGCTAGTGAGTTGCTGCATATTGCCCTAGAAGAAAAATTATCTCCACTAAAATTGTTGCCGTTATACAAAGTTTCCTTATTATAATAGTCATCGTCTGCCTTGATGATTTTGTAACTATAATCTGTAGTACTATCTTTACCTGGTAGTAGTGGTATGGGGGGTTTCCAGCCTGCAGATTCTAAAAATGAAGTGAAATCACTAAAATCTTTCTGCCCATCAAATATTGATTTTAGTATAAAGAGGTCTACTTGTTGTAGGTTTTTGAACGTGCACTTAGAAAATGTCGTACCTCCTAGTGTGCAACCCGTGAAGTCGATTCCATCAAATGTAGAGTTTCTAAATGTGGAATTTGTGAAATCTGTTCCTGTAATGGTGGTACTGCTAAAGTCAATTTCTGTAAAAATAGCACCTGTTAAATTGCATCCATTCTTAAATTGGACGCTATTAAGTTGAGTATTTGGACCATTAAACTGAGCCCCTTGCATAGTGCAGCCATGAAAGTTTGATCCTGCAAGAAGTTGTGTAAAATTCGGAGGACCACATATAAACTGCACTTGATGAAAATAACAATTTGAAAAAGGGAGATTAAATTCAGTAATGAACTGAGTAATGCGAATATAGCACACTCGAGGCATTTCTGCTTCACTTATAGCATTATCAATATTTCTACAAACTGAATAACCCAAGCTTTTACAAACTGTAGGGCATGTTATGTTATTTCTCATATTTTTTACTTATTTATATTTTAACATAAACAGAAAATTGTCATGAATAATTGTGGTGTAGAAATACCCTTTCAAGGAATTAAGGTAAAGATCTAGAAGGCTCTGGAGGAGATGAATTTTGTGGCAATTACCGTTTTGGAAAGAAGTTTTTTTCTATCAATTGATAATGATATATTTCTTATTTTTTGTTCATTGAATAAGCTATTTATTTGATAATTTAGGGTTGTTTTACGAGAAATTGACTAAAATAATTATGATCAAAATTGTTGAGTATACAATTTGTTAATGTAGAGTTATTAGTAAGCTTTGTATTAGTCCAGTCGTTACCATCTATCACTATATTATCGAGTGTTACATTGTAGAAGTCTTCATGGTAAAAGGTACTTTAGAGCCAATGACTTGAAACTCATTCAATGTGCCATATTAGTAACTAACTAGAGCCTGCTCGATAATAGTGGTAATCGCTTGCGATCCTGAATCACATACAGTATATTTTTTATTATTTATAATAACAATTATATAGTTTTTCTAGGGGGAAAATGTTTAATTTCTACTGTGGTCACTCTCCGATTTGTAGCTGTGAGGACCTTAATATGGATATTTTCATAATGGATTTTGGTGTTTTTTTTAGGAATGGCTCCTAGTTGTGAAATGATATAGCCGTTGATCGTTTCATAGGCCTCCCCGCTAGGAAGAGAGATTTGTAATTCTTTATCAAGATCTACTATGCTCATTTTGGCTTGCACCCTATAAGTGTTGGGAGCAGTTTGTCTAAAGAGAATCTCCTCATCTTGATCGGACTCATCTTGGATTTCTCTTCCTATAAGCTCTTCAATAATATCTTCAATCGTAATTAAACCTGCTGTTTGTCCATATTCATCAACAACAATTGTGATGTGCATTTTTTTTCTTTGCATTTCAAAAAGAACTTCCTGAATTTGTTTATCTTCTGGAGTAAAGATAGTCTGCTTTTTAAGTATAGAAATAGGTGTTGTTTTAAGGAGAGTGTTGAGTTCATTGGATAGATTTTTTGAAATAAATTCTAGAAGGTCCTTGTAAAGGATTATTCCAGAAATTTGACTTCTTTCTTCTTTATTAAATAAGGGGACCCTACTAAAACCTTGTTCTGAAAGGAGTTGTATGCATTCTATAATGGGAGTTGATTCGCTTAGACAGAACATATCGAGGTTGGGAATCATGATTTCACGGGCTTTCCTAGAAGGAAATGATGCAAGAGAGATGATCTGTTGCTTAAGGTGAGAATTGATTTCTTCTTTATGTTGCTCAATAAATTTTAGGAGTAATTCTTTGTCTCTAGAGTGCGTAGCTGTATTTGGTGTTGGCTCGTGTGGGAGAGATAGTTTATAGATGACAAGAAGAAAAGGAAAGGTAATGGGTGTAAGTAGCCATAGAATCATTGTTGAGGGAAGAGACGTACACTTATGGGTTATTCGTGGAAAAATCTGAGCAAGAAGATAGATGAATAGATAAGAGATAAGAATTATTAAAAAAATGATCACAAGGGCGACTAGAAAGAGAGCTAGACGGTTAGAGATTCTTTCTAGAAATAGGGAGGTGAGTCCAATTGTAAAAATAAGAAGTGTAATAAGAAGAGAGAGCTTAAGAAGTTGATTTAGAAGAGTTCTAAAGTGTTTTGAGGACCATGTTTGTAGAAGTTTTAAGAGGGATGAGAGTCTTGTTTTTTGTTGTGTAGATGAAGGCGATAAAATAATTGTTGCAATAAGTGCTGCCGAAGAGAAATAACAAAAAAGTGTCAGTATACTGATCGTAGACATAATTAACTTATAGTTGGATATTACTTATGAGGAAAGAGGTTTTTTGACGAAAGATGTTTTAATAATTGAGCTTCTTCAAGCCGCATTATTTTTTTTTCCTGTTCCTTATCATCTTTGAATCCACACATGTGAAGAATACAGTGAATAATATATAGGGTCACTTCATCAAAAGGATTATTATTCTCTGCATATTCAATAGCTGTTTTAGGGCAAATAAACATCTCGCCAAGTAAATGATAGGAAGAATCTTTTTTCTCAGGTGGGTCTATTGGAAAGGTGATGCAGTCGGTTGTATTGGTATCGTTGAAGTATTCTTCGTGGAGCGTGGAGATTGTTGTTGTATCTACAAGATGAACAATCACTTCATCTGTATCTATTTTTTTGAATTGTAATGCAGCAATGACTATATTTTTAATTGTGTCTTTGCTGCATTCTAAATCTTCTTGGTTATCGTAGAGGGTGACCTTCAAGATAGCTATTAAGTGCTTACTTTGGTCTTTGGAAGATTATAGGGGGATGAATTTTCAGTAAAGAGACCTTTTTCCTGCATGATTTTGATTCTTTCATAACGGGATAGGACATTTCTTTTCTTAGAACCACCTTTTTGCGGTTTAAAACTTGCATGAATAGACATAATTTAACTTCTCCTCGATATATAATTTGTTGTAGAGAGTGGTTCTGAGCTTGGTATAGCATTTTCAGCTATTTTGTAGCCAAGAGGTAGATTATCTTTTTTTGGCCCTGTTGCAGGCCCCAGATTCCCTTTTGAATTACGTTTTCTCAGATTGCGTCGTTGCGTTTGTTTGGACTTCCTTGACATAACTAGATCCTAAATAATTTTTTGGTAGTAATTGTATGTAATGAAGAAATAAGTTTCAAGAGGAAATGATCGCAAATTTCTCTTTTCTGTAACTTTCAATTTTTTTCTGAGAAAGGTTTTGAGTATTTTTTGAGGAGTTGTCATCAAAATCGTATATCTTATTAAAATCAGGCGATATGAGAGGGTTACCAGTAAGATTAAGGAGGCGTTTGGCCTTATTAGGATTGATGTTATCTCTATGAGTTATACAGATTAAATCCTCAGAGATTGAGGTTGATATTGAGTGTGGTATAAAGCTATGAATAGGCGTATTCCACAGGAATTGATCCACGTATTCACTTGCTGTACTATTAGGTGTAAGAATTAGTAGTGGAACTTTTGCATTAAAATGTTTAGTCACTATTTGCTGAATCTTTTTTAGTTTTTCTCGATTTTGAGAAACGGTGATGAAGATCACTTTCTGGGTGCTAGTCATCTTTCACTTCCTTAGGCAGATATACACCACAGGAGACAATGAATTTAAAAAATTCTTCAAGGGAAATATTTACCTTCTTTAGGCGGTTTTCATCAATGATAAAGAGCAGACCTGAAAGTGGATGAGGTGCTGTTGGTACATATGTTGTATAGAACTGTGTGTCGATTTCTTTTTTTTCTTGGATGGTGCTTAGGACAGGTTTGGGAGCTAATCCGGTGCGTAAACCAACTACTTGCGAGTCTTCTGTAGGAAAGGAAAATGTTACAACATCTTTAAAGACTTTGCTATCATCTGAGAGAAAAGCCATGCTGATATCTCTACATACTCTGTATATTTTGTTAATGAGAGGGATTTTCATGATGAGTCTATTTGAGGAAGTTATGATCCACTTAAAGAAGAATTTGTTAGCAAGAAATCCAAGAATTAGAATGAAAATAAATAGAAGAGATAGGATGACAAGACGGCTTAAAAGAACAAGAAAGGACTGTGGGATTGTAATATTCATAGAAAGACTATTAATTCCAAAGAGTAAAAGTTTTTCAATATGAGGCAAGAATGGGGTTGTAAAGAATTTAACAATAAAGACAAGAATAATAAGAGTAATAGTTATGGGAAGAAGAACAAGAAGACCTGTAAGGAGTGATTTTTTCATTGTATCCTAGTTATTCAAAGTTATTCACAATACCACAAGAGACAACATATTTGATAGCCTCTTCAGGTGTTATCGGTAGTTCAATTATATCTTCGTCCTTATAGAGAAGGAGATAGCCGGTTGTGGGATTTGGTGTTGTTGGAACAAAAATGGATGTGAGGGAGGAAGAGTTCGTCGCCCTATCAAATGATTTTGGCGCCTTATTTGATTTAAATCCTATTACATGAATGCCTTTGCCGGGGAAGGGAACCATAACAACCTGTTTAAAGGTGTGTTTTTGAGTGCCTAAAAACTGCGTAATAATCTCTTTTATAGAGCTATATATATTTTTAATGATCGGTAGGCGGTTAATTAACTTATCGATGTAGTGTAGCATAGTGTGTACAAAGAACCACCTAGCAAAGAAACCAAAGATTAGAATGATAAGGAAAATGAAGCATAAAATAAGTAATTCACTTCCGTAATAGATAAGCTTTTCTCTTGAGAGAAATAGAAAGCCATTATCGAGAAGCTGGAATTGGTTAAGAAGTCTAGAGACAATGCCGATAAATGGTTTTGTAAGGAGTTGAATAATAAAGGCAATAATGGCAATAGTTAGCACTAGAGGAAGGAGGATGATTAAGCCTGAAAGGAGAGTACGCTTCATAACATTTATTCTAGCACAATTTAGGTTGGAGGATCTACCATTTTCCATTTAGAGTTCATGAAGAGAAGATCTGTGCCCAACAGTTGGAGGTTTATTTTTGATCCAATGGAGAATGTTTCAAGTGTTTTATTGTGAATAAGATCCTGATTTCTTATGTTGAAGTCAGAGAGGTCTGTAATAAAACATTCATATTGAAATAGAGATAGATCACAATAGATGCCCCGTTTTGATATTTTAGAAATTACGGCAGGATATATTTTATTCTTATCATTATTGAATAGGTGCTGCAGATAACGCAGCTGTTTTTGATTCAGCACCTCCATTTCAGCTTTGAAACTATTTCTTTCTGTTTTGCATAAGCTATCTGCTAGATCTGCAAGATTATCTTTAGGGTTATCCTCATTAAGGAGCAATCTGTGGACAATTAGGTCGCTATAGCGTCGTATTGGACTTGTAAAATGTGTATAGAATTGTAGAGCTAGTCCGAAGTGTCCATGGTTTTCTTCGGAGTATATTGCCATTTTCATCGAACGGATAAACTTTGTTGTAAGTATGGTCATATGAGTCTTGTCTTCAATTGAAGAAAAGAATTTGATAAGCTCATGTTGTGTGGGTTCTTCCGAGAGATTATATCCAAGTTTCCTTGCAAAAGAGGCAAATGCTCTAATAGTATTCTCATCTGGTTTTTCATGGACTCTATAGATACCTCTTTTAATCTTGGAAGAGAGTTGTTTTGCAACAATCTCATTTGCTTTAATCATGAACATTTCGACCATTTGGTGTGTAATGTCGTAGTTAATTATTTCTGTATCTATAGGGTTTTCGCTATTATCAAGTATAAGCCTTACTTCTTCAGTGTCGAGGGGTACAGAGCCCCGTTGTTCTTTTTCTTTTAAAAGCAGAAGAGCTAGCTCTTTTAGTTGGAGAAGATCATCATAGAATTTACCCTTTCCCTTATCAAGGATATCCATCGCTTCTCTGTATGTGAGCCTCTTATCTGATTTTATTTTAGAGCGGTAAATGGAGGATTTCTGAAGCTTAGCTGACTTATTAAAGTGCATTTCAACTGTTACAGTCATGCGCTCCTTATTTTCGACAAGACTACATAAGTCGTTAGAAAGCTTAACGGGAAGCATTGGAGAGCAACGTCCTAGGAAATATGTTGAGTTACCTCTAAGAGAGGCTTCCTTATCAATTTTTGATTTAGTTTTAACAAAGTGGCTTACATCTGCTATGTGAACATAGAGCGTGTATCCAGTTTTTGTTCTTGTTATGGAGAGAGCATCATCATAGTCTTTAGCATCCGGAGGGTCGATAGTAATTGTCCTAATACCAGTTAAATCCTTTCTTATTTTAGAAGAAGGTTCAATTATATCTTTTTTAAGCTCTTCTTTAATATCTTCAGAAAATTCATCTCGAATATTATAGGTAATCATTGCAGATTTAATATCACTTTTAGGATCATATACAGACCCAATAAGTCCATTTTTTGAATTTGAGGTCACATGGAAGATACGCGTTTTTGAGTTGTATTTTTTAAAGCGGCATAAGATCCGATCACCTTTATTAAGAAATTTTGTGTGTTTTAACAGAACCTTTGCGCGTGAACCAAGAAGAGGACTATAACAGTAATATCCATTTTTCACCTTTTGAGTGATAATGCATACAATATTTTTATGCTTTCGTTTGATGATTTTATGTACTACACCTTCATATCCTTTGTTTGATCTCTTAACAATTTCGACTTGAACAGTATCTCCATTCATACAACCCTTCAGACTACCATAAGGAATGAAGATGGAAATGACATCTTTATCTTTGACATCTAGAAATGCAAAACCTTTTCTATTTACTAGAATTTGTCCTTCATACAACTTTTTTTTAGTCATGCGATTTGATTTCTTTGTTATTGAGCCATATTCTTGTTTGTTTGTACTCTATTTTAATTTTTTTAATCCAGTCTAATAATTCATCTTGATCTTGAAATAGAAGAGCAGCGGTGGCTATACCATCGGCAATCATACAGCTCTTATTGAGGACAGTAATTTGTTGATTCAAGGCTTTGTCAACTTCTATTGGCCTATTTGTCTCATTGAGGATAAGGTGGGAATAGAGGTTAGTACTGTTATTTTCTTCTATAGCCCAGAGTTGTTGATGAAGACCACTTGTTGCTATTGAGGTATTAAAAAGAGGTACTGTTAAAACCTTATTTCCATCTGTTGAAAAGGCTACTTTCCAAGGAGATGTCTTGGATTTTGTGCCATAGCCTTTAATTTCACCACCCCATTCTACAAGAAGGTTTTGTATTCCTTTATTTTTAAGTTCTTCAACAAGGATATCAACTAAAAATCCTTTGCTGATACTATCAAAATCTAAAGCAATGAGATCATTTTCCTTATAAAAACTATTGCACTTATAGCAAATATTTTTCCATGAGATATTATTGAATTGTTCTATGTTTTCAGTTCTTGGGAGCATGTCTGCATTGAGAGAAAGCTTCCATTGTTGAATTAATTTTTGTCGTGAAGGATCAAATCTACCATTAGTTAAGTGAAATAACTTATTGGCAAAAGTAAAAAGGGGGATAGACAAAGAATCGAAATGTATTTGAGTGTAGGCTTTGCTTTTATTAAAGATAGAGATCACAGATGAGGGGTTCCAGTGGTTTAATTGAGTATCTAAAAAATTAAAGCAGTTCTCAATGACAGTT
The DNA here is from genome assembly GCA_902609415.1 of uncultured Chlamydiae bacterium. Classification (GTDB taxonomy): domain Bacteria; phylum Chlamydiota; class Chlamydiia; order Chlamydiales; family CACLRR01; genus CACLRR01. Next base: position 12,711 of record CACLRR010000012.1, on the reverse strand, counting down.
GTTACTGATTGAATCTCTTTTTCAGTTAAAGGATCACGTATCTGAATATGATAGGGGATTGTCATTTTCTCCCCTCTAAAATGATGAATTTTTTGTGTGCATCCAAAAAGGAGCGTAAGATTTAATATGAAAAGTGTGTATTTTATTCGCAATTACTTAACCATGCATTATAGGTGTTAGATAAGAGCATGGCAATTGTCATTGGCCCAACCCCATTTGGGACAGGGGTGATGTAGCTGCAGTTCCTAGCTACGCTATTAAAGTTAACATCACCAATAAGTTTACCTTCATGTCGCGTAATACCTACATCCACTATGACTGTATCTTGTTTTATCCAATCCCCTTTTAGAAAATTTGCTTTACCAATGGCTACAATGATAATATCAGCAGTCTTACATTGCTCAGGTATATCTTTTGTTTTAGAATGTAGAATTGTGACAGTGGCATCTTCTTTGAGAGAGAGTGCTGCAAGAGGTTTGCCTACAATAGTGCTTCTTCCAATGATAACCACGTGTTTACCCGTTAGGGCAATATCATAATGTTTAAGGAGTGTGATAATTCCAAGGGGAGTACAGGGGATGAAGTATGGTTGATTATGTTGAAATAATTTGCCTTGATTATGCGTAGTTATTCCATCGACATCTTTCATAGGTTCAATGCTATCTAATACCTTATTTTTGTCAATATGGGAAGGAAGTGGTAGTTGAACAATAAAGCCATCGGTAGAGGAATCAGTATTTAGTTCTTGAATTTTACTAATCAGATATTCAGTTGTTGTTGCATGTTCAAGATGTAAAATTTCAGAGTCGATAGATGTAGATTCACATGCTTTTTGTTTGTTGCGCACATATATTTTAGAAGGTTCATCATCACCTACAAGAATAAATGCGATTTTGGGGCTTCGTTTTTTTTTAGCAATGCTTATTTTCTTTTTAATATCGCTTAATATAACTCTAGAAACTTTTTTGCCATCAAGGATTTTGTACATTATTTGTCTTTTATTTATAAAATTCTGTTTCTGTTTTTTTCTTTGAAACAAGTATAGAATTTTCATCTTAACAGAGATAGGATTATTTTAGGGTTATACATACACCTTATATTTGTAAGAAGTTGTACCCCAGCCTATCATTGACAATTTTTGACTCCACAATTTGCGTTATAAGATCCATCGTTGTTAAGCACTCCCAGACAACTTGCATAGTATGGAGAGTATGTCTTACATTGGTTGATGTCGAGAAGTACCCACCCATTCCCTGGAAAAGTGGGACATCCATTTGTTTTTTGTGTAGTATCCTTTTTTTCCTTTTTGGTCATTTTTTTCTCCTTTTTATTTTTATTATACTATGGATGAGATTTTAGCATTTAGTTTGATGCTTAGCTTTATATCTGTCTAGATTTGATGATATGGTTTTTTACGATGGTGATAAGTATCGTTTGCAGTAGAGGGACCTTTTTATTAATAAAAGGATGAAATGAACATATAGCTCTTTTAGTGTGGTTTTTTATTTAGTTGAGCATTGCTCATTTATGAGTTGTAAAATGTTACTGCGAATTTTTTTATTTGATGCAAAGACAGAGTTTTTTTCCTTAACAGAGATGGGCTGATTTTCAAGAGTTGTGCATATACCTTGAGCTTCTTCTATAATAAGAGCACCGGCGGCAATATCCCAAGGGTTTAGCTCGTTACTTAGAAATGCTTCGATTCTTCCTGCTGCAACAAAGCAAAGATCAAGAATTGAAGACCCAGTCCTTCGAATGACTCCAAATTCATTAAAGAGGTGAGGATGTGTAGTTCTAGACATAGACACGCCAGCATGGCTAGGCAGGGAGATCATACTTGTATGGATCTTTTTTCCATTGAGATAGGCTCCCTGTCCTTTTGATGCTGCAAAGAGCTCATTTGTCATGGGATTAAGTACAGCAGAAGCCAGTATAGAATTTCCATAGCAGACAGCAAGAGCAGTACAAAATGTAGGGATTTGACGAGCAAAGTTCCATGTACCATCAATTGGATCGATGAGCCAGTAGTAATTGTTTTCAAGAGAGCCACTAAGTCCACTCTCTTCAGCAACAATAGCATGTTTAGGAAAACTCTGATTGATTAGATCCATAATTTGCTCTTCTGACTTAGTGTCATATTCAGTGAGGATATCATGAATATCAGACTTAGATTTTACATTAAACTCTGAATAGAAAGCAGTTTTTAGAAGATCATTAACCCCTAAGACTGCATTGATGCATAGATTAGATAGCTTTTCTAGAGGAATATCTTGGTGGATCATAGGGCCCTTAGGTCACTTTTTCTCCACGGTAGCAGTTTCCTTCTATATTTTAAAATTATTTGTTTTCTAAAATTAACCCTCTTAGGATGAGTCAGGAATCGAATAAGGATATATGGATAAAAGTAGAATAGGAGTCCGTAGGCTGCATCCAAAAGGGGCATGAGGATCAGGTTGCTCATAAGAGATATAAGTGAAAGATTTATTGAGATTCCTAGGAAATGGAGCTGCAGTAGTTGTATTGAAGAACTTACAAGTGAGAAGAGAAAGATGTAGATTGTATAAGTATGTGGTTTTTCAACGTAAAAGTATGAGCGATACCGGTAAAGAAATAGTGTTGTTAGTAAAAGATTGAGACTGGAATAGCCCATTGGGTAGTATATTGAGAGTAGGTCTTGAATGGCTCCTATGAGGATAGACATAATGAGTGCATTTTTTAGGGTAGTCCTCGAAGAGAAGATAGCAATAAGGGGTATTAGTGTCAGAAGATTTAGGTGAGGAAAAAGAATAGGGAAGATTATTGTGCACACAAATCCTATAATGAAGGCAAGAATGATAGATTGTTTTGAAATAAACATTTAGTAAAAGATTTACTATTATTCAAAGATAAAATCAATCATTAATTATTTGTAAAAGCAGTGGAGGAAGAATTTTAAATACAATCATACCTATACAAGTAGCCAAAATGAATACAGGATCTCTTGTTTTGATAGCACACAGAATTGTTGCGGTGTATATTAGCGGTGATGCTAAAATAACTGCTACACCCAGGACAAGGAAGAAATCACGTACATACTGTTTTGTATAATTAGCAACTTTCTGAGCTCTTTCTGATAGGGATAAATTGAGTTCTCCTTCTCCTAATTCAACCCTGCACAGTGGGCAGAATGTAGCATTTTCTCGACCGGAAATATACAATCTCACTATACAATCCCTATGGAATACATGCGGGACATGGTTTGTGACATGCCCATAAGCCTCGTTAGTGGCAATAGGATCTAGACATATGCTGCAATCGGTGTCGGCAGGGGCGTCTGGAACATGTCTTATTGCGATCATAGTAGCTCAAGATTCTAAAAGAATTATTAAATTAGTGCTTCTTCTATTGTAAAGTCAAATTCTAACATATTAAAGGACTTAGTGATATAGAAAAGAAATGATTTATACATATAATCTCTTTGAACATCTTTAGTTAATATCTGGAATATAGTCGCAACTATTTTCCTTAGCTAGGATCACAGGAATATTAAAGAATGAGGCTTATTAGTATTATAATTTTTGATCTGACTAATAAAGTGGAAAAAACTACCAAAATTATAGATTAGAGGTGTTGAAATCTTTATTGAATTGCCTTTTAATTTTTTTTTAGATGAGAAGTTAAGTACGTGTCATAGAAGATATAGTACACGTAGCTACTAGAAGAATGTGCCGTATAAAAGAAGGGCTTTTTCTATATTCTGCCGTAGTTATGCCTCTGAAATGTGCTGCAAGAGAAATTGTTAAATAAATAAACAATAATCCAATAGCTAGCTTTGCAACTAACTTCGCTACAAAAATCATATTTTCTCTTGCATAATCTAGATTAGTATTAAAATTTTTCCTACAGATTGGACAGTTGTTTTTTTCTAAAATCCATCTGTCTAAACACTCAACATGAAATAGATGATTATCGTGACCTTTTACTAATGAGCCCTTTTTCATTTCTTCGTAGCATATTGCGCATTGATCTAAGCCTTCTGGTGCGCATTGATCTAAGCCTTCTGGTGCGAATATTGTGGTTGCCATAATTATCCTGAGTATTATTAAAATGAGCAAAGCAGAGAGGCTAGTATTACTATTCCTTTGCTAATTATCTGGTGAACTATATCAAAAATATCAACTTATAGGCAAATGAAAGATAATGTTCATATATAGAATCTGTTGAGTATTTTTTTTATCTAGGAAGTTCAGGGCAGTTGTCGTTTGAAGCTTATCTGTTCTATGATCTTAAATGTCAGCAATAAGTTAAAAGATGATTCCAAAAATAGAGCTTAGTGTTCTAAAAATCTTTATTTGATTGTTTCCTGATTTTTTTTGATCTATTTCCTGTGCAATAGGTGTTTATCGCGACTATAAGTAGTTGTCGATAGTGCGGGGATGCAGATGACCCAATTATAATTCATAGTAAGATCAAATTTGGCTATTGTAGTTAGTACACTTATATTTATTGTGGAGCAGTGCTTTGTTGTCGGGATAAAATATGCGATAATTGTTTGGTATTTATTTGGATATGGGGGAGCAATTCTTTAAGTTCTTTAGAGAGTTGATGAATGTAATGTAAGGTACTATTTTTATCCAACAGATTCAGGATATTCAGCTCTTGCGGCCTGAGTGGATTAAAGTCACTAATATCGTCATAAAGTTGGAATAAGATACCAAACGAAGAGCCGAAGGATATTAGAAGATCTATTTGATCTTGCTTTAAATTTGCTAGGTAGGCTCCAGATAGGAGGGCAGCAATAAATAGAGAGGATGTTTTTTGGTGATAGATAGAGAGGAGCTTATCAAGTGTTAGGTCTTTTGCATTGATATCGAGAAGTTGTCCATTTAGAAGGGTAAAACCTCCGAAGCTTGAGAGAACATTTATGATCTTACTTTTAGCAAAATGAGTTATTTTTGGGGATGATGAGATGATTTGAAACGCGTGGGTAAGGAGGAAATTGCCTGTAAGAAGAGCCGTAGGTTCATCGAAGGCTATATGGAGGGATGGTTTTTTTCTCCTAATATCATCATCGTCCATACAGGGGAGATCATCATGGATAAGAGAATAGGTATGAATCATCTCTATTGCTGCTGCTACTTCAAAAAGGGCTGGATGCGCTGCTGAGATCGCGCTTACCATTTGAGGTCTTAATCTTTTTGCAGGAGAAGAGAGTGCATAGAGTGTTGGTGAGTAAAGGTGTGAACTTTTAAGCTTAGGTGTATCAAGATAAGATAAGAGTGACACCTCAAATTGCTCTAGAAAATTATTATCCATTACAGAGTGTGTTGTTTACAAGATGATACCTTTCATCTGCAAAAGAGGCAACTGTTTGATTATGTGTGACAATAACAAGGTTCTTTTCATACTTAGAGCATAGATCAAATAGAAGACCTTGTATCAGTTGTGTATTTTTATTATCGAGATTACCAGTGGGTTCATCGGCAAAGACAATGGAGGGGTTATTGATGAGGGCCCTTGCGATTGCAACTCGTTGCTTTTCACCACCTGAAAGGGTGCTTGTTTGTTGGTCTTTTAGGTGAAGGATCTGAAGGGTCTCTAGGAGCGTAAGGGCTCTTTGATAGAAGGTGCTCTTTGGTTTAGTGCTACTTCTTGAAATTTTTATAGGAAGAAGGATGTTATCAAGTGGCGATAGTTGCTCAATCAGATGGTAGGCTTGAAAGATCATACCAATATGCTGATTTCTAATATATGCTTTGTCAGTTTTTTTTGTGATAGGTTGCTGGTGAATGTTTAGGTCACCAGTTGAAGAGGAATCTAGTGTTGAAAGTATATGGAGCAGTGTTGTTTTGCCGGACCCTGAGGCACCTAAAATAGCTATGCTTTTGCCTTTATAGAGTTGGAGATTAATATCTTTAAAGATCTGTTTTCCATTATATGATTTGGAAATATTTTTAGCTGATAATACTATTCCTTTTGAGCTCATTCAGACCTCAAAATTTTTGATGGTTCAATTGAGCAGGCTTTCATTGCAGGGAAGAATGAGGCTAGGATTGAAAGAAGGGGAGCTAGGATGAAAATAAAGATAAGAGAGCTTTTGCTCATAGAAGCTGCAAGAGAATCACCATAAAAAATAGGATTGAGTATGTCGTATCCTTGAAGACGACTTAAAAATGCTATGATAGAATCAATGTTTCCGAGAGTAATCCAGGCGAGAAATGTACCTATTCCAACACTAAGGAGACCAATCATTGTTCCTACTAGGCAGAAGATCAGAGCGATCGATTTCTTACTTGCACCGAGTGCCAGATAGATGCCAATCTCTTGTTTTTTATTTTGCACAAGAAGAAGAAGGAGAGAGAGAATATTACAGCATGCTATAAGGAGAATAACACTGCCTATAAGTGTAAAAAGAGTGCGGTCACTTTGGAATTGTTTGATTAGGTCTTTAGCAAAGTCATAGTCATAGTAGGGAGTGATATTCCAGTAAGAGTCAATATTGAGTTCATTGAGTTTTGTTTTAAGGTTGTGAGCAAGAGCTTGTGTGTTTTCTAGGTTTTTATACCAAAGCTGAATTCCACTTTGCATGAGAGGGTCTATGGCGCCCATTTGGCCTAGAAGGCCTATTTTTGAGGCACTTTCCTTATTAATAAGTAGTATCCGTGCACCAACAGATAGAATGCCAGGATCGTAGAATCCTGAAACAAACATTGGCATCTGATGTTCTTGAGTAGATGTTGTAGTGGTGCTACTATATGCAAGGTGTCCACTAGAACCTATTTGTACACTATGATCTTGCATGTTTTTAGGTAGAAGAGCCCCATATTCTGGAAGAGAAGTGGAATACTGATCACCTTGTTTTATATAATGAACCCAGGGTGGGGATGTTTTAGGTTGTGAATTGAAATGAGTATGTATTTTTGCAGATTTGATTAATTGGTGATTCCATGGGATAATAAATTCCATCTTATGACCCTGAATGACCGCGTGAGCTACAAAGTTATATTGATTATTAGTGAGAACAGTTTTTGATACTTCGCAAGAAAGGGGTTCTTCAAGAGAAAGTATTGTATCCAATGGTAGTTTTTTTGTGAAACTATCTGAAGCAAAGATGTAGTCACCATTTTCATAGAATATTCTGCCTTGGACCTGTTCTACTCTAGTCTGATTCGTATGTTTTGTAGGAAGAGAGAGTGATAGTATCGTTTCTTGGTAGTGCTCAGCATAGGCCTGAAATGTTCTATTTTGAGGAAGAAGGCTGAGAGTAAGTGTTGGGTCGTTTGTATTAATTTCTATAGCATTGACATCTATGTTTGAAAATATAGATGAAAGTGTATAGTAAGGTTTTTTTTGAGCCAGTTCATGATTGAGAAGAAGAGCGTTAATATCATTTATTGAAATATCATTGATTAGTTCTTGAATAGGTTTTATCTCGCTGGGAAGAGAGGATAGATAGGTTGCCTGAGAGAGAAGTGATGGTGTGTGTGCAGGTGAGTGGTTTATCTCCAAACGCATTAGCGCTCCACCCATTTCATAAATTGATGACTGGAGAGACTTTTGAGTTTTTTCAAGTTCTTTAATGGAGATGAATAGCGCTTTAACTGGATCGATAAGTTTGCCCTCTACTAGATCTGGTTCTGCAAAATAGAGGGGAAGTGTTTCATCTTCTTCTGGATTATAAGGGTCAGAAGTTGTTGCCATCTTTTTTTCTGTAAGTGATTTGTAGGAAAAATCAGAAGCAGAAGAGAGCGCATCAACCTGGTAGTAATAGGAGGAGTAATAATTTGAGGTGGGGGTGATTTTTATAGGCGCATTTAAAGCGGTTAGTTTATTTAGCCAATTCTTTTCCATCCCTTCAGTTATTGAGAGGAAAATAAGTAATAGCCAAACTACCAATGATATAACAAGTAGAGATACTAATCCAATAAGAGATATAGATAGCTGCTTTTTTTTTGGTATAAAATATTTTAATGCTGTGAGCAGCTCAAACATTTAGAGTTACTTCTCTTCTTTATATTTCACGTGCTTTCTTAAATTAGGATCGTATTTTCTGATTTCTAATCTCTCAGGTTGGTTTTTCTTGTTTTTTTCAGTATGGATGATGTGAGAGGACTCTGTACTTTTGAGTTTAATATGTGCTCTAGCATCTTTTTTTTTCTTTGACATGATTCTATCCTTCTAGTCTAAGTTGCTTTAAAATTGAAGCTAGTATAGCGTTTTTTTTCTATAGAGACAAGATTTTAGTCGGTTTAACTTGAAAATCTTTACATTTTTCCTTTTGGTGGTGAAATCCAAGACCTGCAATCATTGCTCCATTATCAGAGCAAAGCTCTTTTTTTGGCCAATGGAGATCTATTGAAGAAGGTTTTATTTTTGAAAAGAGGTTATTAAAATAGTTATTTTGTGAGACTCCTCCCCCAATATATATCGATTTCAAATTGAAGTTGTTAGCAGCAAGTAGTGTTTTTTTAATAATGTCTGTAAAAGCTACATGCTGGAATGTATGAGCAAGATTTGCTCTTTGAGAAGGGTCAAGAATAGTGGGGGATTTAGGTGAGCTATTTTGTCCCTTAACAAGGTATAGAACCTCAGTTTTTAGTCCACTAAAGGAGAAAGAATAGGGTGCTTTTTTGACTTTACCTGGTTTTAGTTGAATAGGACCCAAAGTGCCTTTTTTTGCAAGAGCCTCAATGTGCGGTCCTCCAGGGTAGGGTAGGTCAAGGAGTTTTGCTACTTTGTCAAATGCTTCACCGAGTGCATCATCAACGGAATGACCTATTGGCTTATATGTATTGATATTTTCAATGATGTAGAGGTTTGTATGGCCACCTGAAACAACAAGACCTAAAGATGGAAAGTGTGGTTTTTTTTCTTCACTCATTATTGCGGAGTAGACATGTGCATCAATATGATTAACTCCAACTAGTGGAATATCCCATGCATAAGAGAGGGTCCTTGCTGCCGTTGTCCCCATTAAAAGGGGGCCAATCAATCCAGGAGAGGCGGCGACAGATATAAGATCAAGCTGTTTATGATTAATCCCAGCTTCTGCTAGGGCTTTTTTAATGGTGGGGATCATTTGGTTTATATGTTCTCTTGAGGCTAATTCTGGGTAAACACCACCAAAGGCAGAATGTAGCTCTGCTTGTGAATAGATCACATTTGAAAGAATGTTTTTACCATCCTCAACCACAGCTACTGCTGTTTCATCACAGGTAGATTCAATTCCAAGAACATACATGCAAAAAGGATAGCTTATTTGTGGATTATTGAGTAGAGGTAGGTGAATTTCTATTTTCAGTGTTTATGTTGTGAGAAATCATTTTCTTAAAAAAACTATAGTTGTATATCAATATTGGTGCGTGTATTTTTAACAAGTAGATCTAGACAAGACGTAATAATCTTAAGGTTTACAGATTATTACAAGGCGCCCCTCCTTAATATAAATAAATTATTCTAATCTCTATACTATTTTTATAAGATCAATATCAAATGTTAGGGTCTTACCTGCAAGGGGGTGGTTGGCATCAAGCGTGAGTGTTTTTTCGGTGATATTTGTGATTATAGCGTGGGTAGGTCTTTCTTCTGGGCCAATTTTCACTTCTAGTCCAATTTCAGGTTTGATTTCTTTAGGAACAAGAGAAAGGTCGACGTCTGAAATCAACTCCTTGTGAGAGTGACCATATGCTTCTTCTGGTAATATACTTATTGTTTTACTTTCACCCTCTTCCATATCAATACAGGCTGTTTCGAAGCCGGGAATGATATCACTACCTCCGATCTTGAATTCAAAGGGCGGGGTGTCTTTACCTTTTGATGTATCAAAGATAGATTTATCCTCAAGATACCCTGTATAATGAACTTTTATCGTATCACCAATTTTTGTTTTTCTTGTCATTTTATCCCCACTTTGTTGCAATGTATACTTTTTATTTGAATCTGTCAAGTAGAGCCTTCGATGACTTATTGCGTATAACAGAGGGAGTATTGTTCGTTAAGGAAATAATTGTTGATGGTTCATTAGATCTTGGAAATTGATCATCTAAGATTGGGAATGTTGAACCAAATTCTGCTTCAATTTCTTTTATTGAATTAAGTGGAGGTGATCCTGAGATATTTACTGAGGGTGCTACTATGGGGCCCAGATGGTTAATGATAGATTGGATCATTGGATGGTTTGAGAGTCTTATCGCAACAGAATTGCCATTTGCAATGATTTGTCGATCGATTACCTTCTGATTTGCTTTAAAGATGAAGGTCGTGTTTTCTTCCCAGGAGGTGCTTAGAAGGTCTTTGATTTTTGGTGAGATATCCTCAGTTAGGATATCAAGCTGTTTTGTGTTAGCAATAAGGATTAAAAGAGGTTTATTAAGAGGTCTTTTTTTGATAGTAAAAATTTTCTTGATGGAGGAAGGTTTATTGATCGGTGCAATAAATCCATATATTGTACAGGTAGGTGAAGCAACTATATTGCCATCTTGCAGTAATTGAATCGCTTGTTGTAAACTAATTTTCATAACGAGAAATTGTACATGATCCGAAAAAGAATCGCAATTTTATTTGGAGGAAAAAGTGAGGAACATGAGATTTCTATTCTTTCTGCAAAAGCAGTCTATTCGAATATAGACAGGAGTTTATTTGAACCTATCTTAGTTAAAATTTTAAGGAATGGTGAGTGGTATAGATGTACTGGGAAATTTTTTGATATAGAGAGTGATCAAAAGGGATTAAGGCAGATAGCAGAAGCCTTAGAGGGCGTAGATCTTGTTTTTCCACTTATTCATGGAGCTTATGGAGAGGATGGGAGGATACAAGGATTTTTAGAGGTGTTAGGGATAAATTATGTTGGCTCAAGGCTTACTGGTTCATCGATCTGCATGGATAAGGCTATTGCAAAAAGTTTGCTTAGAGATGCAGGAATTAGAGTGGCAGATTTTATTCTCTTTGAAGGACAGGATTTGTTAGATATCGAACGAAAAATTGGTTATCCTTGCTATGTTAAACCATCTAATGGGGGCTCCTCATTAGGCGTTTCAAAGGTTTCAAATAGAAGCGATCTTCAAGCTGCCATAGAGTATGCAAAGAGTTTTGATTGTAAGGTTCTGATAGAAAAGTATATTAAGGGAAGAGAGCTTGAATGTGCTCTTCTTTCTGATGAAAATATTAAGGTATCAGATCCAGGTGAAATCATTGCACAGGAGGGGTATACATATGAAGAAAAATATAGTAACACGAGCACAGCTAAGATTATTGTTAAAGCAAACCTTGAAGAGTCAATAAAAGGTGAGATAAAGCAAATAGCAGTAGATACATTTAAAATTTTACAATGTATACAGATGGCAAGGGTAGATTTCTTTCTCACAGAAAGCAAAGAAATTTTTGTTAATGAGGTAAATACAATGCCTGGTTTTACACAGATTTCTTTGTTTCCAAGGATGTGTGAGGGCATGGGAATAAAGTATATGGAATTGATCACCATATTAATCCATAGAGCTTTATATCAAAAATGCTTGGTCTAAAATTGTAACCTTTTGTAAAATGAAACCTCGTGTCTAACAAATGGAGGCTAGAATGAACAAATTATTTATTATGCCGCTTGCATCACTTTTTTGTGTTGCAGCTCTAGGAGCAAATGAAGAAGAAAAGAAAATTCAACCACAAGTTGTAACAACAGTTAGTGATATTGAGCTAGAAAAAGAGAAGAAAGAAGGTATAAATCTTACTTGTTCGCGCTGTGATCCTACAAAGAAAAGAACAATTTCGATGATTAATGATAGTTATGATGATGAGCTTTCTGATGAAGAAGAAGAAGAAGAAGATGAGCTTCTAAATCAATTTACAATCTAATTGTTATTTTTTCTAAATGGATTTTTTAAAAACAGACAAATGAATTTGTCTGTTTTTTTTATATAATAAAATAAATTGATCGGTTATGAAAAGCTAAAGTCATGATTGTAGGCTCTACTGTGCGTTATGTCAATTTTATATTTATTGTTATTTTCTTTGTTACAGTATCGTGTAGCTCATATTTTAGCTCATCATCTCAAATTAAGATGAAACAAAATACCTTTGTCAATGTAAGTATAGACAAAGCTCTTGCAACCTATGGATTGTCTACGGGGGGGGTGGCCAGAGAGCACATGGTGGAAAGAGTTTAATGATCATCAATTAAGTGAATGTATCGAATTAGGATTAGTAAATAATCCAACACTTAAATCAGCAAAAGAAAAAATTATAGCAGCAGAGCAGTATGCTTATACAAAGCGTGCTCAGTTATTTCCTAAGCTGTCTGCATTTATGCGCTTATTTTGGATACATCTTCCAAAAGACGATTTTCCTGTTGATAATAGTGAAAGTAACCTTGCATCTTCCTTTTTTAAGAGTTCAATAGCCCTTAATCAGATGGGTTTAAATCTAGATTATACAGTTGATTTTTGGCAAAAAAATTATCTTGGGTTTAAGGCAGCACTGGGTGAAATGCATGCAGCAAAGGCACTTGAAAAGGAGGGAGAAATCCTTCTTTCTAGCGCTATTGCAAGCTCATATATACAGATTCAATCTGACCTTATTACTCTTGAGATAATGAAGGAGATCTTTTCAAGAAGAGAAAGGGTTTTATCTCTAAGAAAAATGCGGTGTAAACATCATATTGATAGTCATCTAATTGTCTTAGAATCTGGTGCTGTAGTAGACAAAATTTCCATGCTTATTGTAGCCCTTGAGGAGAAAATT
>CACLRR010000011.1 GCA_902609415.1 uncultured Chlamydiae bacterium | reverse complement strand
AAAGATGCTCTCAACAGCAACCCCCTTTGGCTTTATTACCTGAGCTACTTTTTGATCTTTTTTTGTGCCTAGCAGTGTTCCTACAGCTATTATTGCAACACTAAAAATAGCCGTAATCGCAATTACTTCAGTTTTTCTTTTCATTATTCCAAGAACCTCCTAATGCTAAACACAAATTAATTTTTTCAGAAAATAATAAGGCATCTAAATTAACTAATTGCTGTTGAGCACGCCACTTTACTCTTTCTTGTTCTATTGCAAAGATTAAAGGCCCATCACCTACTTTATAATCTAATAAGAAGTAATTTTGTACGTCTGTGATTTCTCTTACTTCTAAGGCTTTCTTCTCCCTCATTTTTGTATAATAGTGAATTTGCATAAGGGCTGTTTCCACTTCAAATAGTGCTATTAGTGCATTCTTTGCATAACCAACAGCTTCTTCTTGCTCTTTAGCCGTTGCCAAGCGCCAACGTCCAGTAAGATCCATACCTGAAAAAACATACTGAAATAATCGTGTAATATAGCGTAATGCAAATGATCCCGATTTAAAGAGATCAGGAAATGAACCAGCAATCATTTCTCCCGAAACTCCTATTTCCATATCAGGGAAAAAATTCTTAAAAGCAATAGAGACATCTAATCTTTTAGATTTAAGCAAATGAGCTCTTGCTTTTAGATCGGGGCGTCTCTCTATAAGATCTAATGGTTGCAACAAATTAATAAATAACTCTGTCTGATCTCTCATGAGTGGATATTCTAATGTAAGTGAGTTTGGCTTCATCACCAATAAATTTTCTATTGCTAGCTGTGTACTAAGCATCATTTTATTTATATTAAGATAATCTCCCTCATAACCTACAATTTCTGCTTTCACAAGAGCTATATTTGATCCACTTCCTTCTAGTGTCATATACCGCTGTTCAATAAGCCCTGATCTACGACGTGCGCTCTTCAAGTTTTCTTCGACAATCTGCCTCTCCTCATACCATTTATCCCACACAATAGCTAACTGCAAAAGAGAACTGATCTTCCGATGCTCAAGCGCCTCTTTGTTATAGCGAGATGCGATCACCATTTCTGCATATGATTTTTCATTATCTCTGTACTTTCCAAATAAATCGATCTGATAATTAGCTAAAAGCTCCTGCCTATATACACTTTGTCTAGCACCTGCAGACAATATATCTTCAGAATCATCTCCATAAGTAGTTCCTCTGTAAAAGTATGATAAAGTAGGTAATCTACCTTTCCAAGACATCTGATGGGCTGCTCTTGCCTGTTCAATACGAAATTCCGCCTCCTGAATATCGTAGTTTTTATCGAGTAGATCCTCGATTAAACCAATAACTTGAGGCAACGCAAACTCCTTCCACCATGCATTATTTATCTGAATAAGTGCTTTTTCGCTCTCTTCTTGATAAGCATAGTTCTTTGGATAAAGTTTTGTAACATCGACATTATTCTTTTTATTGGCGCAACTAAAAAGAATAAGGCTACAAGCAAACAGACTCAATCGATTTAACATCAATAAACATCTTAATTAATACACATGATAACAGACACATAGACCGTAATAAGAGTTTTAATCAAGTTCTTTGTTAATCAAGAGACTAATTCAAGAATCAATTACTGCCTACAATTTTATACATAATAAAACACAGGATAACAACTCTTAACTATATGATGAAAAATATGAAAAGTAATTTTATTATCTCATAGTTTATAAAAACTAAAATGATATTAATAAATCCCGCATTATTATTGGTACAACAAGTAAATTTATAGAACGACATATTAGAGTCATATCTTTTAGATATAATAAAAAAGCCGGGCTAATTGCCAAGCTTCCAATGAAACGCAAAGGGCCTATAAAAAGTATCACCAATACAATGTTATTTCTCCTTGCAAATGATTATATTACAGGACAAATCATTAAGATATAAAATAAAAATAGGCGGGCAATCTGTTAAAAAGATCTATATAAGAATCCTAGAGTCTTTAATCTGAAAAAAGCTAAGAGAATTCTCAAATGTCTTAGTAGCCACCTGATCTAAACTCAGATCAAGAAGTCTTGCTATCTTTGCACAGGTCTCTACAACATAACTTGGCTCATTTTTCTTGCCCCGTTTCGACTTTGGAGCAAGATAGGGGGCATCTGTTTCTATTAAAAGACGACTACAACCAATCTTAGCAACAACATTTTGAAGCTCTACTGATTTAGGAAAGGTGACTATACCACTAATTGAAATAAACCACCCCTTCTCTATGGCTAGTTGGGCATCTTTAAGTGTTAACGTAAAACAATGTAATAGTACTCTAGGTAATTTAAAAGGTGTGAGGATCTTAACAAGATCATCAAAAGCACCATCACCCCTACAATGAATAATTAAAGGAAGATTTTTTTGCTTAGCTAGTTGCGCATACCTCTTAAGAAATTGTTGTTGAAGCTCCCTATTTGAATGTTCATAAAAATAATCAAGTCCTGTTTCACCTATCGCTATAATACTCTCATGACCCAGGTTCGATTCAAAATATGAAAACTCCTTCTCACCTAACTCCTCGACATCATGGGGAGTTGTTGCAACGCTATTATAAATAATACCTGGATACCTCTCTGCTAAGGCAAGGCCACGCTCAAATGTTATTTTATCTGTATTAATATTGATAATTTTCTTAACATCTGCTTCAAGAGCTCTTTCAATGATATCATTAATATCACCATAAAGCTCACCAGATGTAATGTGTGCGTGGGAATCAAAAAAAACACTCTCACTCATTACAAAAACACCTTAATTTTTTAGGCCTATGATAACACAAACATATTTTGCACAGGGATCTATTTTTTTCCAAGCCTACGCTACTTCAGATCTTTTTGGAAAGCTTATTTTCATAGGTCTCTTTGCTCTTTCATCAATCTGTTGGTACGTCCTACTACAAAAATTCTTTTTTGTAAAAAAGACAAAAGCAAAGGCTGTGGCAATTGAAAAAAGGCTACTTAAGCAAAAAGAACAGCTTCTAACTCTCTCTGAACAGGACCTTAGCAAGAAACCCCCCAACCCTTTCCTTATTTTATATAACCAACTGCGTACCAAGACAGTAGAAATTTTAGAAAAAAACCACTATTTTCAAGAAAATGCTCAAAAAGAAACGCAAGTTTTTCTTTCTCCCTCAGATATCGATCTCATAGACAGCCATCTCCTTTCCTTAGTCGACAAAGAAACAAAAGAATTAGAACAAAATCTATTCATTCTCTCAACGATTGTTTCACTCGCACCCTTTTTAGGAATTCTAGGTACAGTATGGGGCATTCTTATCAGCATCACTGAAATGCAAAAGGGCACCCAAGTTTTCTCTAATACTGTTATACTTGGAGGACTCTCAACTGCACTTGCTACAACAGTTTTGGGTCTTATCATTGCAATACCTGCTCTTATCGGCTACAACTACCTTAAAAATAGTATCCACCACTTCTCCTCACAAATGCACAATTTCAGCCAGGAGCTCCTGGGATCTATTGAAATGCAGTATAGAAAAGTAGATACACAAAAATAAGATGACAAGAAGAAGACAAAAACCACATTCATTGCACAGAGAAGATGGACTAGAGCTAATCAACCTTACCCCTCTTCTAGATGTTCTCTTTGTTGTTCTAATTATGTTTATTTTAGTAGCTCCGATGCTAGATGTTGATAAAGTTAATCTAGCTTCAGGAAAGAGAACCTCCTCTGATGAGGAAACCCTACAAAAATCACCTCCTCTTGCAATTTACGTTAATGAAAACAATCAGATTAAACTTAATAAACAATCTATCAGTTTAAAACATCTTGAATCAGCCCTACAGGCTATCTATTTACAAAATCCCAGAGAAATACCAACGCTTTATCAAGACAAAAACTCTTCTTTTGGAACCTACCAAAAGATCAAAAATATGCTCGAAGATACTGGCTTTGAAGAATTGGATATAATCGTAAAAAGTGATGAATAATGACAAACAAAAAAAGGCTAATTACTTATGTAATCCTCATCCACGTAATCCTCCTCTTCTTTTTTCAAATCAATATTAAAAAAAATAACACCACAAAAAAGAAGATTGTTGTCCACACAAAGATTCAGGAAATAAAGCCCCTACAGAAACCTATAACAGTTATTCAGCCTACTCCAAAACTAACTCCTGTAAAAGAAAAAAATGTTAAGAAAAAAACAAAAAAGAAACCAACTAAAGCCAAGAAGAAAAAAAAAAGATCTCTACCAAAACAGGTCGTAAAACAAATCGAGCAACCAAAACCTCAAAGAAAAAAAGAAATCACCCCACCCATTTCAGAAATCGTTACGCGAGAAAAATTAATACACATTATTGAAGTATTGCAAACACACCTTGTGTTACCTACACATGGATCAACTACACTTTCTATATCCATCAACCACCAAGGTATAATTGATTCCCTTAAACCAGAGAGATATGAAAATGAAGAAAACCTTCACTACCTTCTTAATCTTGTTCCTCAACTACCCTTAATCTGGCCAAATGAAACCTATAATACAACTTTTACCTTCACATTTGAAGGATAGAAGAGTATAGTAAAACAAAACAAAACCTATAATTAATGATGAAAAAATATATCTTCTCCCTTTTCTGTTTTATCACATCACAGGCTCAAGAATTTAAAATCTCACTTCCTACAGAGGAAAAAAGTATTCAGACTGTATATTTATCAAGTACTTCACTCCACATGACACCCTATGAAAAATCCTTATATGAAGCACTTCTCTTTGATTTTAATCATAATGGCAAGACAAGAACACTAAATCAAACAGAAGCTGCCGAAGAGTTTCTTCATACAAAACCAGAAGTAGAAGCCTTTCAAAATAGCTTTTGGAAACCTCTAAATGCACGCTTTGTGATTTTTCTTAAAATTGAAGAATCAAAACTTAGCTGCAAATGTTTTGATATAAATAGTGCAACAATTAAAAGTCTTCATGCAATTCCTCTAACCAATGATCTACTGCAAGACATCAATAGTATGCACAAAATTCACGATGCTCTATTTTTTGCACTATTTCAAGAACAGTCTATTTGTTCAAAAAAAATCCTCTATTCCCACCAGGAAAACATAAGTTCAAAGGATAGAGAGGAATGGAAATCAGAAATCTGGGAGACTGACTTTACAGGACGGCATAGTAAACAGATTACATTTGAAAACAGCTACTCTATTACACCTACATGCCTACCCTCCCTTCATCATGATGATTACCAATTTGCCTATGTCTGCTATAAGCTAGGCCAACCTAAGATTCACTTCAAAAGCAACCAAAACCCAAAAAGCACTCCTCTTATATCCCTTAAAGGTAATCAACTTCTCCCCTCATTTTCTATGCAAGGCGATCAAATCGCTTTTGTCTCTGATGCAAGTGGCAGAGCAGATCTATTCATCCAAAGTTTTGATCAGAAAAAAGGGCCTCTACATAAACCTATCCAGATCTTCAGCAAACCTGGTGCTGTTCAAGCATCACCCTCTTTTAGCCCTGACGGGAAAAAGCTTGCTTTTGTCTCTGATATGCAAGGAAGCCCCCAGCTATTTGTGATTAATATAGACGAAGCTCGTAAAAACCACAAAATGCCTGAAGCCTCCCCTATTCCAACTGAAGGTAGAGACAATACTACACCTAGTTGGTCGAATGATGGCAAATACATCCTCTTTAGCTCTAGAATTAATGGAGTGCACCAAATTGCATGCTATGATATAGAAGCTAAAGAGCAAAAAATACTTACAGTAGGTCAAGAAAACAAGGAAAACCCTCGCTTTGCACCAAATAATCTACATATCATATACAATACAACCTCCCCCACCTTCGATCTCTATATGATACATTTAAATGATCCTACACCAATAAAACTTACACAGAATAAAGGGATTAACCACTACCCTGTATGGCAACAATAAACAAAGAGAGATGATGAGAACAGTACGAAGTCTAATCCTATTTTCCTGCATCAGCATAGGTTTTTCTAGTTGTATAGGCACTATTGCTGATACCTGGGAAAACACAAAAACACTCTCAAGAGTGATAAGTTCAAAGACACAATCTATCTTCAAGACAGATAGTGAGTCTCAACTAGTCAAAGATTCTGAAGAACTTTTCTATGCAAGCAATATCGACTATATTCCACTTGCTGAAGATGAGCTCTCTGCGCAATTTGTAGATTACGCTATTAGCCAATCAAAAACTACACCTGGAGAAGAAGGCGGATCAATACCAGGGATTGATAAGTTTAAATCAACACAAAATAGTAGTACCTTTACAACTATCTATTTTCAAACAGACTACCATACACCTAAAACGAAAGAAGACTATGCAACTCTGCACTCTATTGCCACTTACCTTAAAAAACACCCAAAAACCTATGTCTTTATTGAAGGCCATTGTGATGAAAGAGCAAGCGAGGCATATAACCTTTCACTTGGAACCAGAAGATCAAATTATATTCGAAACTTCCTTATAAAAGAGAATGTTAGCAAGGACCAACTCTTTACCATATCTTATGGGAAAGAAAAACCTGCCATCCGTGGGCACACAAGAGAAGCATGGGCAAAGAATAGACGCGTTGAGTTTAAAATCTATGAAAGGCGCTAGAACCCTTACTTTAGCCTACAAAAAGAGTATCCAGCTTTTCCTCTTTTTTTCAGCGCTATCTCTATCATCCTGCTTTCACCGCTCTGCAAACATACAAGAAACTGCTGAAGTAAGTATTCTTATTCAAGGGCTACGTTCAAGTATAGAAGAGCTCAAGCAAGATATTCACACATCACAAATGCAACATGCCATCCTTGAAGCTAAAATTACTGCGCAAGAAACAATATCACTACAAAATAGGCGTGAATCTGAAAAATTCCTTCAAAGATTAGATCGTACTCATACCACTCTAAATTTAATAGAAGAAAAAGTACGCTTACTCAAAGAATCCGAGGATTTCCATAAACTCAAAATAGAAAACCTGTATTCACTGAGCTCAACTCAAGACCTAGCCCTCTCTCAGTACCAATCCAAAATAAACATGCTCTCTAATGAAAAATCAATGGCTCAGGAAACTCATCTCTCCCTTTCACAAATTAGGGCTCACATCAATGACCTTAAGAAAATGATCTGTTACAACCTTAATCTCTCTCTCAACTCCTATGAGGTCCTTACTGGTGATTCACTTGAAAAAATTAGTCAGCAATTTAATTGTACTATTACCGAAATAAAAACTCTAAATCACATAGAAAATGAAGAGTTAATGCCTGGCATTATAATTCTTATACCTGAAAAAAAATAGTATTTCTCAAAATCAATTAAATCACTATACTACTGTTAAACAGATTAATTCTAGAGAACCCGTAAAACAATACAAGAATAAATACAGGAAAAGGTAGATACACATCAACTTTTACCTCTTCCACAAGGTCAAGGGATAAAGATGAGTCGAAAAAAAAGAATCCTTTTAATCGAGGATGAAGAAGATATTGCAACACTAGTTAAACTCCACGCCGAACTATCTGGATATAAACTTCATGTAGAAGTTGATGGAATCAACGGATTTCATGCAATAGAAAGGGAAAGACCTGACCTGGTAATTCTTGATATCATGCTTCCCGGGCAAAATGGTTTTGATGTTTGTAGAAAAATCAAAAATAACAGCGAACTTAAAAATATACCCATTATAATTCTCTCAGCAAAGCAAGAAGAACTAGATATTTTACTTGGCTTGGAGCTAGGAGCAGATGACTTCATCTGCAAGCCCTTCTCACCAAGAATTCTCCTCTCCAAAATTAAGGCTGTATTAAGAAGAGGTCGGGAAAATGATAAAAGTATAAAAAACTTCACATTTGGACCCTTTAACCTTGAAGTAGATCGCTACCTGCTTAGGAAAAATAACCAAGTGATCCCTATAACTCTCTCTGAATTCGGTATCCTAAAAAGACTTCTTCAAAACAAAGGTCAGGTCCTTACACGTACGCAACTTCTCGATGATATTCACAATGATGACACTTTTGTTGTAGATCGTAATATTGATGTCCATATTGCAGCCCTTCGAAGAAAGCTTGGAGGAGAAATTAATTGGATAGAAACAGTTCGAGGGATCGGTTATCGCTTTAAGTTGGAAACCGAAACAACACCTCATCTAGCTGCAACATAGCTCTGACAGGATAACATCAAAATATGGTTAAATACCTGAAGCCCTCAATAAAAAAAGGATCATTTCCTTTTTTTGCGCTTCAATTTATTCATAACCTCTCACTATCTATTCCGTACCCCATATTTGCCTCACTTATTCTATTTGATTTTGCTACCTCTGAAAAATCTATAATTTATCCCATCCGTCCTCTGATTCTTGGTGTACTCATAGCAATCTTCCCCCTTTTTCAATCTATAGCCCTCACTCTAGTAAAAAAACTAAGAGTTTCAACTCTTAAAAAAAAACACCTTCTAGGTCTCCTACTGTGTGAGCTACTTACAATAGTATTTATTATCTATACACTACAAATTAATAACCTTCTTCTTCTTCTAGTAGCTCGCGGTTCCCAGGGGCTCTTTTCAGTAAGTATTATCTATGCAACTGAACATTTCTCTAGTCATTCCACTAAAAATCCACAATATACACCAAGCTCATTAATCTTTTTTACTAATGGAAGCGCATTTATTATTGGTATTCTAATTGGTGGACTCTTTTCAAACAGTTCAATCTCTCCCTCCTTCTCCTACCAACTACCATTCAAGATACTTCTTTTCTGCTATATTCTTTTATTCTCTCTCTTCTATAGATTGAGATTTAAAAACCTTCCCTTCCAAGCTGCACACATATTCAAAGAAAAAAAACTTCTCAAATTATCAACACTTTATGTACTCTTTATAGCCCCCTGGTTTGCCCTTCTGCAATTTTTCTCAATTAGTATGCACCTACTATTTCACGCATCCTTAATAACAATCACATACGCACTATTTTCAATTGGATCTTTGTGGCTTTGTGGGTTTTTTCTTAAACCTCTTGATATAAGTAGAGTTATGGGTAACCTCTTCTTCTTTTTGCTTGCAGGAATACTTACATTCCTATTAGCCTTTATAAAAAATACCACCTCTTTCATTACATTTCATTGTATCATAGCCTTTGCTTTTGGATGGCTATGGAAATATTCTTCATCTCTCCTTCTTCATCTCAAGATCAATAGGCTAAATCCCATGACACTCAACCAATCACTATTTATTTTTTCTTCATGGATAACTGCTCTTCTCTTCTCCTCTATAGCTCTTATCTCTCTCTCCTTAATTTATTTCCTTGCTAGTTTATTAATTATCACAACTATTGTTTTTATAATTAAATCAAATAAAATAACTTTGTTTGTTGATTAATTAATTGAGATATGTTTTTTATGTATTAAAAATAAAAAGTGTGTCGTCTATGAAAATAATTATTGCATTATTAGCTTCCTCAATTTTTATCACTAATTGTCAAAAAAAAGAAAACGAATCACCTCCTATTAGTACTATTCAAATACCAAATAGTCTACACCTAACTCAAAACGATCTTATCCTTATAAAGAACCAATATCCTGAAACATTTAAAAAAATCAGAGAAGGTTTAGCACTAAATATTAAAGATGTCATGGCCATGCACCAATCTGGCTTTGAAACAAACGCCATGATTGGGATCATCAAGTTTACAAATAGTCAATTCAACCTGAACACAAAAGAAATCATAGAGCTGCAAAATAATGGTGTCCCTTTTGCTCTTATCAATTTCATGATTCAAATTCAATAATTGGAGAGAATATGTACAAAAGACTACTTTCAACAGGTCTAGTGATAATCACTCTCACCTCATGTGCCACAAAAACCGGTTCTGGTGCACTTGGAGGAGCTGGAGTAGGGGCTATTATAGGAGGTGTAGCTGGTGGTGGTGAAGGAGCTCTTATTGGTGCTGGTGCTGGTGCCATTGGTGGTGCAATCATTGGATCAGTCCTTGATGAAAATGACCGTGAAAAAATGAGCGCATCAACAAGAGAGCGCTATGAAAATAAAGAACAACTAGCTCTAAACGATATTATTTCATTATCCCAGGATAAATTCCCTGACGAACAAATCATTGGGATTATAAAGTATACAAATAGTAAATTTTACTTAAATAAAGAGAAAAAAAACTACCTTAGAAATGAGGGTGTCTCAAAAAAGGTAATCATGTATATGATTGGCACAGGTAATTAATAAATATTAAAGAGAGGATAAAGGGAGTAAAAGCTAAATCTATAAAAACTGCATTAAATTAGAAAAAATTGACATCATTTTTTTTCAAAACCACTTGAATAAAAGGTGCATTTACTATAAATATCTAGATACCCTTTTACCCTTACACATAGAATATGACCACATTTTATCAAACCTCCTCAGAAAAATCTTTCATCTTTGATTCAATAGCTCCAGAGATTGAGAAAAAATGTAGGCACTCTCTTGGTAGAGTTAAACGAACACTTAACTCATATTTTCTTTTCCACTTTTCATTTGCCTTCCTTCTTCTTCTTCAGTCTGTGCTCTTTGTTTTTCTTGTTACTTTTAAGCCTACATCATTCTACCTGGCAACCTCTTTAGCTCTCCTTTTCCTTACAACTTTTTCCTACATAATTCTTATCTATTATCTGAATCAAAAAAAAAGGGAAGAGTACATTGATGTCATTTCTGAGTTTCACAATGGCACTAAAAAAATCATCCCTCAAGACACAGACATCTCAGAATTTCACTTATCAGTAGCGGCAAGCACCTTCCAGCTCACAACTTATCTACACCAAAAAGAAACATATCTCTTTTCTCTTCCTCCCTTTAAATTCTGTAAAAGCTCATTAACTAAGATATGTTTAGCACTTCACCATAAAGATCTCCTCTTTATTCAGGAATCCCTTATAAAGCTCTCGCTAGATCATCACAAAATTCTCATTATAGACCTTCCCACAGATCTTGCCCTCCACACCTCCTTTGCAAACACTTTTATTGCTCTTTCAAAAATCTATGTAAAACCAGATGACCCGCATTTTAAAGAGTCTAAGTGGATTGATTCCATCTATTCGAAGGAATCTATAGTTCAAAAATTCAAGAATGCAACCCAAAAGGCAATCGAAGAACTCAATATACTAGATGAGATTGCACCTCAAGATCCTTGGACACATGCTCAACTTGCTAACTGCTACCACCACCTCTCCATGAAAAATGAAGAGATTAAAGAGTATGAAATTCTACAAAGGATCCTACCTAAGGATAAAAAAGTTCTCTTCCGCCTTGGGTTTTTATACTTTCAGAATACAAATAATGCTAAAGGCTTAAAGATATATAGCTTACTTAAGGAAATTGACCCCGCTCTATCTCGTGAGCTGCTCCTCCACTATATCTAAGAATCACTAATTAATTAAGTTACCTTTCTAGAGCTATATATGTATAAATTTCACTATACTTTTATTTTCATCTAATACATATTGAAACCTAATTAGATGGAGTTGCCATGTCTTTATTTAACAAGAGATCACTATTAACACCTTTTACTCACCTTTTATTCACTTCGGGAATATTACTTATAGCACAACCCTTGCAGAGTAAAGAACAGTTAACCTACCAGTCTCAAGAAGAAGCATTTCTGATTAGAAGAATCTCAGAGTTCTGGAAAGACAAAGACTATTATAGCGTCAAAGATCAAATCATTAATTTCATCAAAGAATATCCTAACTCATCATCCAATGATAACCTGAAAGCTATCTTAGGTGATATTTACCTTCAAGAAGAGCACTATGACCAAGCTCTTGAAAGCTACCAAGCAATTCACTCAAAAGAGATGATTACAAAGACAATAATAAACAAACTTCAATGTTATTATGAAATGGCAAACTATACCCCTATGATTAAAGAGGGAGAAAATTACCTAGAGGAGCAATCACCCGATATCATTTCAAGAAAAGATGAATTTACATTCCTAATGGCAGAAGCCTTCTATAGAACACAACTTGAGCAGGAATCAGGAGCTAACTATTTAACCAAAGCTATGAGTTTATATGAAGAGATTCTACAATCACCCTTTAATGACCCTGCAATGTTTGCTCTAGCGGAGATCTACCAAGCAACTAAACAATATGAAAGAGCTGCAAATTTTTATAATGAATTAGCAAAACGACATCAAGATATCAGTGAGGGTCTTAATTTTCATGAAGGCCTGTGCCTTGCTCATTTCAACAAACAAGCTGCTATTAACACCTTCTCAAAAATTATTGATAATAAAGGAGAAAAATCAAACGAAGCAGCTCTAAATAGACTCATCCTCTTTTTTCAGGAAGAAAATTATGCAAAAGTTGTAGAACTCTATACAACCCTAGATCTCCCTAAAAACAAGGAAGAAAAACTCACCTACGACTACATGATTGGAAGGAGCTATTTCTCTTTAAATCAATACACAGAATCAAAGAGCTTTCTTGCTAACTACATCTCTTCAGAACAAGACAAATCAGGCCAATATAGAAATGCCCTTCTAATGCAACTAAATTCAGCTCAGGCTTTAGAAGATGAAGTTTTATATCAAAACACTATTGAAAATCTAAATACAGCCTTTCCTGATGACTCAGAGCTTCCGCAGGCACTATTTATTCATGCCATGATGCTAAAAAATAAGGAGCTCTATTCCGATGCTGAGGAGGTCCTTTCAAATCTTATCTCTGCACATCCTGACTTCGAAGACAAAGAGACCCTCTATCTTGAGTATGCTCTAGTTGCTCATAACAACCAAAAATGGGGAACAGCACACTCTACACTAAAGATATTCCTGCAGGAATTCCCTACCAGTACTCATAGTAAAGTAGCATGGAAATATTTCCTATCAAGTGCTATTGAGATGATTAAAACTGATGAAGATCTTGCTACAAACAGCTATAGTAAAACTCAGTTTCTTACAGACCTAAGTGAGACGCTAAAACAAGACGGAATCTTTTCTTCCACAGAAAAACAGGAAGCGGATTTTCTTCAGGCAAAAGTCACCTATGAACTAGATCAATTTGATGAAGCAGCTAGCTACTTATCTACATACATTGAAAACTATACAGAAGGCAAACAGGTAGCTAAAGCACATCTACTTTTAGCTATTGCCGCCTATAAGAGCACTGATACATCTGATCTTTTTGATAAACATGCAAAAATTGCTCTAGAGATGGACCAAGACCTTGCTAAGAAAGCTTCTATTCATCTAGAGCTCTATAACATTTATCTATCACTACTAAATGACAATCCTTCTGATTCATTTGAAGAGGCTGCAGCAACTCATCTATATAACGCGACAATGCTAAATCAAATCCCTATTCAAGAAGAAAATCAATTATGGCTTGCCAATTTCTATGTTACACAATTTCCGGCACCACTTGCAAACTACTCATCTTCAAATCTTTCCCTTACGGAAAAACAAAAAATAGCAAAAGATAAAGCTTCTGCTCTCTATAAGAGCCTACTTACTAATGGCAATAGATGTAGAAATATTACTAAAGGATCGGAGTATCTTGAAATAGAGATAATGAAATTGATCTCACTTATCGATCATAAGGAAGGCCTCATTGAAAAAGTCTCGCTTCTCAAAGATCTTATTCATCAACAAACAAATAAACCAGAGATTGAGTGGAAATTAAAAAATGCTGCTCTGATTGAACTTGCAAAATGTTATGAAATTATGGATGCAAAAAGTGACGCGCTCGAAACGTATAAATTTGTAAGTAATACAGTAGAAGACACCTCTCCTTCATTTATTACAACCTATGCAAAAATGCACAAAGAGCGACTTACAATTGATCTAATGAATACAAAGGAAGTTTCTATTGAATCTACAATAATTTCCGAGACACTTAACCATCTTAAAGCTCTTCAAATTAAAAAACAGACTTCTTCTGAACCCCTTCATTTGGAAGCTTCTCTGCTATATGCAGAGCTTCGAAAAAAACTTAGCTCAAAAGACAGTAAAAATGAGGACTACCTCTTTTTTCTTCACAGAATTAAAGATGATTTTAACTCAACTGAAGACCCATTAGCTCTTAAATACCAAGAAAACCTTGCTAAAGAACCTATTGCCATGAAACTCTATCAAGAGCATATGTCTTTTATAGATGCTCAAATCTTAATTGCAAATGCTCAGATTGAAAGAGAAAAGAATAATACGTCTGCTGCAAAGGAATTTGAGAAAAAAGCTCTTGATTTACTCTCTGCACTTGAAGAGAATTCTATATCCTCCTTTTTCCTATCAAAAAGAGTCTCTCAAGCGAAAAAAGATATAGTAAAAAAATAAGATCCTATTGAAGGTAGTTTCTATGCGAAATACACATAAGTGTTTGTCTATTTTCTTAGGTTTCTTTTCTTTGCTTTATAGCTCTATTTCAGACAATATACTAATCCCTCCTCCTCTTTTATCAATAGAGACTCAGAACAAACCCTCTAACCAAGAAATCTCTCTAGAAAACATTGAAAAACAATGGTTTCAAGACCTACTTGGCACATTTTTACTTTTTAAAGAGATAAGAGAAAGTAAGTACCTTTTTTCTGATGATCAAAGGTCTCTCTCCTTTACAAATATTGATGAGCTTCTCTATATCTATTGCCTTGAATTCTTTGACCATCAAACCAAAAAAGAATTAGTGCCTCCCCTCCCTTTAAGTTGCTTCAAAGAAGAAATCATTTTTTACTCGCTTGGAAATCTCTCTCAACCTCACCTAATAAAGAATAATCCTTTGCCTGTTACCCACTACTTCGCTTTAGACACTCTCCCTATAGAAAATCTTCTTATCTCACCTCAAAAATTACCCCCCTTTTTACACTTTAAAAGTCATACTGAACAAATCACTGATCAACCCGATGAGGTAGAATTATCACAACCCTTTAATTATGAAAAACCTAAACTTACAATAAAAACACTATGCTCCACTATATATGATAGCATAACTACCCTCGTTTCATCCCCTAGAGTCAGTACTATTATCTCAAAAAAGAATGCACCTTCAATAACTCCCATATTTACATACAAAGCACTCCTACCAAAAGCTTATAAAATAGAAAGTTTGGAGGACACTACTTATCAACCTAAAAAAAACAACCTACACTTTAATATAGATACTAAAATCTCACTAAACCTAGAATACAAGGGGCCTAATAACCTAGCCTACCTTCAAATTAAACAGACACCAGCTCCATCTCTATTTAATATTGGTGGGTCCTCCTACTTCCATCATGTCGGCTTTAAAGCCTCTATAGATTCAATAGCATCTATCCCCATACTAAGTTCCAAAGAACTCGCCTATGTCTGGCATAAATTTCCAATCAAAAAACTTGCTCAGTCTCAACAAATATCCGTAGATGATAAAGTGACTAATTTTCTATTCATTTCACCAATTAGAGATAATTTAATAACTTATTTCCCTCTCTCAGGGAAAGAACCTATATTATCCTTTACTCAACCTTCTTTTGTTATGTCTAGTATAGACAGAGGTCTCCCCTATCTCCTCTCTACAAATGTAGAATATTTCTATGATTTAATAGAATCAACCTCATTTTCTTCACTTTTCTACACTCAAAATAAAGAATTATCAATTTCTGAAGAAAAAATTAACAATCTCTCTTCAACTGATTACTCATTATCCCTTGCACTTTCAGCTCAGATAAGTAACTTAGACTATCTTGATAATTTTAAACTTCCTTCAAACTTAACACTATATAAAACAACACATTACTTGCACCCTAGTCACGACTTATCAAAAAGAAGATCTCATGAATTTCTTTTCTACCCGCATCTTGATTGTGGTATAGCACTTAACCAGTTCCCCAAACACTCTCTTATGTTAACTCCTAATACACAGATTGATGAGAGAGACAATGATATTAAAATAGATCTAGCCCTAATCTCTGTAGATGAGGCTAGAAAAATATCGCTCCTCTCCCTTGCTCCAGAAAATTTTGACTCTCTCCTTTATAGATTTAGTGCATCATGGGATGGAGAGCTCCTTATATTTCTGCCCTTTACTATGAAAGGAAGAGAACCAAAGGTTGAAGCTAAGAGTATTATAGTAGAAGACAAGTCGCCTGATCTAATACCCTATAATACTTATACCTCTTCTACCTACTCTCATCATAATACTCCCCTCCCCTTCCTCCTTAACCACCCCTATACCCTATTCCAGGGACCTCAAAGTTCAACAGACCTCTTTTTTGATCACACACATTCCCCCAAGTTCTGCAACCCTACTCTTTCCTACATTACACTAACGCACCTTTATCATCTTAAAACCGATCAATCACACATAGTTAATAAGAACTTCCGAACTACAAATGCTCTTCTTCAAGAGATACCAACACTAGAGGAACTAAAAACATCACAACTTACAGATCAGTTTATAACCGAAACTAAAATCATACCTGATATGTTAAGCAATCAATATATTTTTGCAATCAAGCTCTCTCCATTAGATCCCCTAATCTTCACCCCTATTAAACAAAACATCTATTTCCTCATAGATAGCTCAGCACAGGTTGATAAACAACATTTTACTCTCTTTAAAAAGGCAGTGCTACGCTCTATTAAATACCTAGATAAAAATAGTCACTTTAATATTGTCTTCTTCGATAAGAATATTGATAACCTAAGTACAAACAATCTGCGGCCAACAAAAGCATCCTATCTATTATCTAAACGTTTCCTTAAAACAAAAGAAACACGTACCTTCACCTTTTCATCTCAGGAGCCATTCTCAATACTAAATGAAATAAAAAGGCGTGCCAAGGATGATGATGAGATGCATACAATAATCCTTCTTAGTGATGGCCATTTTATGAAGGATCTCTATAAAGATCGACAAGCGCTACTTACATTAAATAAAAATCGCTCTGAAAATTTTGCAATTTATACCGCCTCCATGGGTGAAAATGCGAACCATAAGATGCTGGGGATATTATCTAAAACAAACAAAGGAGGGTCTCTAATCCAGAAAAATGCCCTCTCCTTTGAAAGAAAATTTACACAGATGATAAGAAAAATTAAAACACCTATTGCACATAACCTTCACCTAACAACTGATAAAAATCACCCAGCTACTATCCTTTTTGATGGGAAACATAGCCGTAATCTATTTGCATCCATGCCACTAATTCTCTATGGTACAACAACAGATCTCTCACCCCTTGATCTTATGATCCAAGGAAAGGTTGGTAATCAATGGATAAATATCAAAAAAGAAATTGCCTTTGAACACGCTTTAAAGGGGTCTCCCCAATTTCAAAAAAGTCTTGCTAAACAACAAGCTCTTGAACACTACCTCAACTTCATCTACTTTGGAAAACAGGAGGATATTATTATGGCCCAGAAACTCCTTGATCAATCAAAAATTAACTAGAAAGGGCTAATTAACTAGTGTTCTATATCTAAAAAGACAAAAATCCCTAACTTTACTATACTTTCTCTCATGCATATCTATATATCTAGCGGATCACTAAAAAAAAGACGTTTATCTGTCCCAGACACAGATAAAACAAGACCTATGACTCAAAAATTGCGTATGAAACTCTTTAATACCCTCCAATTTATGATTGAAGGCTCAAGTGTACTTGACCTATTTGCAGGTACAGGGGCGCTCGGCATTGAGGCTCTTAGTAGGGGCGCCACAAATGCTACATTTGTTGAAATTAACTCATTACCATTTAAGACGCTCACAAAAAATATTAAAACTCTAGAACTGAACGAATCCACCTATCTACACCAACAGGATGCATTTAGCTATATTAAAATGTTAAAAAACAATCACTATGACCTAGTCTTTGTAGCTCCACCATACTCCTTTACAATTGAGCAATATCAACTTTTACTCTCAACATTTGACTCTAAAAAGGCCATCAAGGATGAGGGTATACTGTGTATTGAAGTAGAAAAAGATAAGCTACACTTTTTTGAATCTCTCTCTCTTCAATATTTAAAACTCTACAAAACAAAAAATGTAGGAACCTCTTATATTCTTCTTTTTGAAGGATAAAAAAAAAGGCACTCCCAAAAGGGAATGCCTTCTTTACCTAACATAAACTAAGCTAAGAGCTTATTTCTGTTCCATCAGGTGTGAAAACCTTCTTCTCACCTATCATTTTGTCTTGCTTGTATTCCTGCAATACACGAGGCTCTCCATTGTCGTAGTACTTATTGAAATGACCATCTTTTTTACCAAGAGTATACTCAGCTTCAAAAACTAGGATCCCTTGCTGGTTAAAGTTTTTCATCACCCCATCTAACTTACCATTTTTGTATGAACACTGAGAAGAAAGTGTTCCATCATTATAGTAACTCTTCTCTTCACCATTCAAATGATCAGTTATATAGTTAGAAATCTTCCTAACATTACCGTTAGAAAAATACTCAATAACTTCACCATTTTTCTTATCCTGCTTAAATGGAACTTTGGCTTTCAATATACCATTAACATCAAAAACAAGTGCATTACCATTTTTAAGACCATTCTCATAAGGTGTTACAGACATTTTAGCACCCGCTTCATTATATGTAACTGTCTCCTTTTCAAGAACACCGTTTTCATAGAAGGCTGAAAGAGCAATCTGCTTACCATACTTTTCATCAAGGGTATGATAAATAGTGTACTGCCCATTCTTCTTGTTCTTCACATAACTACACTCAATGACTCTGCCAGCAGCATCCTTATGGAAAAATTTACCTTCTAGATCACCTTTTTGATAATTGGCTTCATGAACCATCTCACCATCATCTGTAAATGAAATCATCTGGCCATGAAGACTTCCATGTTGATACTTTTCTTCTGATTGTAATTGTCCAGAAGAATAAAATGTCTGCTGCTTGCCGTCTAATTTTCCTGCATGATCATAATGCAAAGTCTGCTTAATACGACTAGTATAATGATCTTCAGCTTCCTCTTTTGAATAGTATTGGACCTCATCACCTACTGCAATTCCATTAACATAATTTCTTACAAAAGATGATGAAGCATCTGCATGCCAACCTTCAAAAGAACCTTCTAACTTTCCATCTTGGTAAAAAGATTTGAGCATCATTTCACCATTAGGCCAATAGATGATATGCTTACCATGTTGCTCACCCTTTTTCATTTCCTTAATTTCATGTGGCTTATCAAAATTATAAAACGACTTTAATACACCATCAGCAAGATTATGTGTGTAATACTCACTAGAAATTAAAGCACCCTCTTCATTAAAAACTTTCTGTGATCCGTGTTTTTTCCCATGGTCAAAAGAAAAGGAAACTTTTTGATTTCCATTTTCATACCATTCCTGTTGCAAACCGTGCGGAACACCTTTTTCAAAAAACTTCTTTTCTGAAACATCACCTGATTCATACCAACTTTGATATGCACCATCAATCTGCCCTTCACTAAAAGTAGTCTTTAAAGCAAAGGCACCATTTTCATGCCAATATTGACAAATACCATCCTTGCTTCCTTCCCTCCAACTTACACATGACCTTGGCTTCCCTGTTTCGTAAAACTCAAGCTGTTCTTCAGTCATGAGACCATTTACATAAAAGAAATCTGTTTTAATCTTTCCATTTTCATGCCATTCTTTAAACTCACCATCAAGATTATTATTTTTTACTGAATACTGCTGCAATAGTATTCCATCTTCATTGTAATGTTTAATTGGTTCTAGTAAATTACCCTCTGTATCATAAAGAGCAAGAGTCTTAACCTGTCCATTTTCAAAGTTTATCCAGTTCTTTTTTACCTGTCTTCCCACACAATAGTTCTCTTCTCCAAGAACTTTTCCATTTTCAGAATAATAAACTTTTGTACCATGAATCTTTCCATCTCTATATGGTACAACAATTTTTTCCTGTCCATTTGGATAGTAAAATTTATGCTCATCTACTGCAAAGCCCTTTTCAAAATTAAGCTCAGCTATCCTTGTATGATATTTATCATACTCAATATAGGCGCTGGTCTTTCCCACATTTTGAAGGGCACCATTTTCGTATGTTGACTGGCTCTTAACAACTCCATTATCATGCCAAGCAATTGAAGTCCCAGTAAGAACACCATCTTTATAGAAAGCTACCTGTTCTCTGTTACCGTTGCTATGATACTTCCATACCTCATCACTAAGAAGACCCGCCTTATAATATCTAATCTCCTTTTTAGCCCCTGTATCATAGTATGAAATATATGCACCTTCAACCACACCATCTTGATAGATAGTTTCCTGTTCAAGATTTCCATTTGGATAAAAACTCTTAGAGAGGCCACACTGAACACCCTCTTTGTAACTTATCATTCTCTGCAAGGAACCATCTTCATTAAAGACCATCTCTATTCCATGTGGAACATAAATCGATTTAAATGTTTTATATCCCGGTGAGTCTATGGCTACCTCAGTAAGATCAACCTCTCTTGCAATTTGTCTATTTGAATAGTACTCAATTCTCTTATAAAGACGAGGAGAGCTTTTCCCTTTTTCTCTATAAACAACTACTTTTGGTAAAAACGAATCGTACCTGGCTTCCTCATATCTTTCCCATTCTGGAAGTACAGAAAGTAGATGCCCTCTCACAGGATATATATCACCTGCCTGTAGGCAAGACAGTAAAAAACCACAAAAAACAAATATTTTCTTAAACATACAATTCCACCCTATACATTATTCACCGAAAATTAAAATCTAACAAAGTAATAAAGGAATTGCAATAAAAACTATTAACAAATTATTGACACCTATAAGAAACGACTTTCTCTATACTTCCATTACGTGAAAAATGATAGGTAATCACATCATTAATCGGCTCATTATTCTCATTATAAAGTGTGACTGAGTCAATAACTGTCACTTTTTTTAGGATTAAATCGAGATGACGTGGCTGATCAAAGTAGGATCTCCTTAAAATCAATCCTTTTTCTGTAGGTTCTACATATAAATCAATATCACAATCATATAATCGAGCCACCTGCTCTGTAAGCTCTATTTGATTTCTATACATTTCAATATTTGATTGCTGTTTATAAAATAGGAATATCTCTCTCCCTCTCATAGAAATCACGGTTGCAATAATACCTATCAATGTGATGGAGAGAATCACCTCCATAAGAGTAAAAGCATTCGTCCTATATTTCATAGATAACGTCTTCTATGAATGGTTATCTAGCGTATTGATCATCCACCAATAGTTCTCTTCAATATGCTCCTCAGAATAATCTTTTTTACGGAGATACTCTTCAAATTTTTTAGATGAAATGCGTAGATCATCTCCCGTAGTTTTACTTACGACAAAAGCCTGATTCCACCCATCTTTAAGCATTTTATCAGCATTTTTTGCTAAGCCTGAGTGAAGAAGACAATTTCTAGGAGAATTAACAATATCATCTATAGAGACACCTTTTGCAACTTCAAGCATTAAAATGTCATAAACCTGTTTTGAACCTTGTTCACTCTTAAATGCCTTACCTTGTTCTAAAGATCCTTTCATATTATATCCTATCACACTACCAACAATGCCAATAAGAAAAATAACAAGCATCATTTCAAGTAATGTAAATGCTCTTTTCGCTCTCTTCATAAATCTCCTATAAAAATGTTGTTACATCTGTCAATGGTAATAAGATAGCCAATAGAATAACACCTACAACAATTCCCATAAACGTTAAAAAAATAGGTTGCATAAGATGAGAGATTTGGCTCATCGTCTTATCTAATCGATTTTCATAGATCCCTGCAATATTGCCAAGCATTTCAGGCACAGTCCCAGTTTTTTCTGCCGTATGTAGCATCTTTACCATAAGAGATGGAATCAAAGGTGATCTTCCAAGAAGAAAGGCAAAACCACTTCCTTTAATAAGACCCTTTTCTACCTCTGAAATTGCATCCTCATATGTCTTATGCCCTATTGTTTTCTTTGCAAGACATAGTGCACCTATAATCTCAACCCCAGAGGAGAGTAAAATAGCCATTGTTCGTGTAAATCTCACAAGAAGAGCATCAATAAAAATAGTCTTTACAAAAGGAAGCCTAATGAGGTAGCTCATTAAAATTACCTTGGTCTTTTTAGCTCTAAAGAGTCCTATCACTAAAGCTATAGAAAAGAGAAAGGTAAGGAAGAATACACCTTGATGTGCTACTAAGAAATCACTTGTAGCGATAATAATCTCTGTTATGGGATGGAGCCTCCTTCCTTCAAATAACTCTTTCATCGAAGGGATAAGATAAAAGAATAAGCCAAAAAGCATAAGGCTAGAAAAAGCAGCAAGAAATGCGGGATAAACCGCGGCAGATCTAAGCTGTTTTTTCATCCTATCTTGTTTTTCAAGCATTAATGTAAGCTGCTCAAAAATACTCTCTAAGGAACCACTCTCCTCTGCAACTTCTACCATCTGTACATATATTTTTGAAAAGGAGGAAGAAAGCTGCTTTAGGATCGTCGAGAAAGCCACCCCTATCTTTAAATCATCGCACATCTTTAAAAAAATTGAATGCTGTTTTTCTCCTCGATGCTTTTCCTCAATACTAGAAAGAGCCTCATAGAGTGTTAATTTTGCTTTTAAAAGCTCATTAATATCTCTAGTAAAAAATAAAACATCTTGTGGGGACAGGCAGCATTTCTTCTGTTGAAAACTATCCTCTACTACTGAAATAATTTTAATTGTTTTTCTTCTTAAAATTAATTTAGCAGCATCTAAACTCTCTGCCTGCAACATTGCCGACCTAGTTTTTTTCTCATCATCTAGATACTTATATGAATATATTGGCATACAAATCCTAGTCTGATGACCCTCGAGAAATATGCATAAATTCTTCTAAGCTAGTCCTACCATCGATAACAAGCTTTGCAGCTGCCATTTTTAGAGTCTCTAATCCGTCCTCTACTGCCACATCTTTTAGGCTCTCAGCATCCACCGTCTTTATAATTTCTCTCTTCATTTTACCCCCAACATTGAGCAACTCAAATATACCTATTCTTCCCTTATACCCGGTGTGGAAACATTTTGAGCACCCTTTTCCCCTATGTAGCTGCAACGGTTCAATATTTGCATAATTAAGCTGATCTATCTCTTCCTGTAATGGGGTATATGCCTCCTTACAGTGTATACAGATTTCCCTAATTAACCTCTGTGCAATTATACAATTTAGTGATGACGAGAGAAGATACGGTTCAATTCCCATATCAACCAATCGACATATTGTTGATACAGCATCATTTGTATGAAGAGTACTCAGAACTAAATGACCAGTAAGAGCTGCTTGTACCGCAATTTGTGCGGTCTCCTTATCTCTTATCTCCCCAATCATAATCACATCTGGGTCTTGTCTTAAAATATGTCTTAACCCCTTAGCAAACGTTAAATCAATTTTAGGATTAATTGACATTTGTGCCATTTTCTCCAACTTATACTCGACAGGATCTTCAATGGTCATGATATTCCCATCAGAACGGGAAATTTCATTAAGTGCACTATAAAGTGTGGTTGTCTTCCCGCTACCTGTGGGACCAGTGACAAGTATTATTCCTTGATGGTGCTTTAACTCCTCTAAAAACCTTCCTTCTTGTTCCCGTTTCATACCAAGATGTTCAAACTTCAATGCAAGATCTGAACGATCTAGAATCCTAATTACAATTCTCTCGCCAAATACGACAGGTATAGTACTGATTCTAAAATCGATCTCCTTTTCACCCATACGCATCTTTATTCTTCCATCCTGAGGCATCCTAGAAAGGGCTATATCTAACTGAGCAATCACCTTTATGCGCGTCGCAATTTGCGCTTGCAGCTCTTTTCCTAAACGGTGCTTTTCAACAAGAACTCCATCAATTCGAAAGCGAACAATAAGATTTTTTTCAGCAGGCTCAAAATGTATATCTGAAGCTTTCTGATCAATTGCTCCAAGCAGAATCATATTTAAGATCTTAACCACCTTCGAGGAATCTGTTTCCTCTAAAAGATCATAATCATCTAGAGTCTCTAAAGAACCACTATTATCAATATGCAACTCTTCTAAATAATCCTTTGTATCGTTTTCCTTATGGTGATAACAATACTCAATTGCTTGGTCTATCTGCTCCTGACTTGAGAGGACCTCCATTATTTCTTTTTGAGTGCTATGCATAGCACTATCCAATGCTTCAAAATCAAGAGGATTTGCAAGAGCAACAACGAGTTGTTTATCAATCTCTTCTAGAACAATCATTTTATGCTCTTTTGCAAATGCATAAGAAAAGATCTTAATTCTCTCCTTAATATAGGGATATTCTAATAGATCTTTTTCAATCATAATCCCAAATTGATGGGAATAGTTCTTTATAGAAGTAGCCTTTCCTTTGTCCTCTTGATCCATCTTATCCTACAAAATTAAGCTTAAGCTCTTAGCAAAACGGATCTGCTCTCTTATAGCTGTAGCTTCTTTTATTTTATCAAAAATCTCCTCACAATCACCAGGCCTCTTATTTAAAATAGCATCTTTTTTCCTAGCAAAATCAAGAGATAAATCTTCAATAACCTTTGGCCTTATAAAGATAAACATTTCTACATTCTTGTCTTTTAATACTGTGGTACCAAAAAGCTTCCCTAGGCCAGGCAACTCACCTAAAAGGGGGATCTTCTCATTCTTATAATCTTCTGTTTTAGATTTTAATCCTCCAATAACAACAGTCTCACCATTGGGGATACGAACATGATTTTTCACATGCCTCTTGTATACATCAGGCTTGTTATTATCATCCTTTTTTATTGTATCAAAGGTGATATCATTTTCAAGGGTAATAAAAACCTCCTTGTCTCCTATCTGATTAATGCTCTCATGAACCGTTGGAGTTAATGATATCGTAATACCAAACTGAGATCTCTGATAACTATCCTTAAAAATAACACCACCATTAGAATCAACAGGAGAAGCACCCGTACTAATAGATATTTCATCAGTAATAGAAATAATTGCAGGCACCTGATTTATTGTAGTTACTGAAGGTGATGCTGTCACAAAAACATCCTCTTGAGAAAGGAGAAAATGATAGCTTAAATCAAAGGCTGGAAATGAAGCAGACTTTGCTCTTTTTACCATAAATTCAAAAATTCCTGATGGATGCACTCCTGGGCCATAGGAGAAATCAGTTTCCTTCTTTCCAGATGCGTTCGAACCTAGCTTTAGAAGATTAATACCAGTTTTATCATTATTAGTAATACGCCTTTCACAAAGAAGAACTTCTATCTCAACCATCTTTTTAGGAATATCCAGACGCCTTATTACTTCCTTAATTTTTGCAATAGAATCTCTTGGAACAACCATTAAGAGTTGATTAGTAGATGAATAAGGAAAAAAATGAGCTGGCTCTTTTGTTTTTTTTGAATCACCCTTCATTTTTTCATCACTCTTGGAAGATTTAGCCCTTCCTTCCAGCATCAAATTAGGATTTAAATAATTCTCTTCAATCTGTTCAAGAGGTAAAGCAGAATCCCCTCCTAAATCAGAAGTGATTAGGGAAGAATAAACCTTCTCAAGAATTTCTGCTAACTCAATAGGATCACTGTGTGTACACTCATACCAAAAAATAGTCGTTTCACGAAGCCCCTCTACTTGAGCTTCTGTGTCTCGAATAATTTCCTTAGCTCGCTGGACTAACCTATCCTCACCAATCACAATAACACCTGTCTCATTCGGCAGTGGCAACACAGTCAAATCACATGTGCCTTTAGAAATAACAGATCTTCCAGACTCATTAATTCCATTAAAATATGACCTAAAGATCTTAATAATCTGATCTGATGATATTTTCGATGAATTAATTACATGCAACGTTTTCTCTTCATCCTCACCCCATACATTTGAGCAAAGGGAGATCAATCTTTTTACATCCTTTACAAAACCCACAATTGCAATTTTTGATGCCACTTGATAAATATATGTCAACTTAGGATCCTTAAATCTCTCCATAAAATAGAAGGCATTTCGCGCATTTTCGACCTGAGGAGAAAAGATATGAATAATACGTGCATTGTCATCTAATAAATCCAAATGATCCTTTTCTGTTGTAATTGTACTCACTGCGAGCAAATCCTGCTTTAAAGTATAAACCTGTCTAGTACAGGCGTTTACCTCTTTTAAACCGACTCCATTATGCTGCAAAATCACCTCTAGAAGTGGGCCCCACGACTCTTTTGGAATTGGGAAGAGCGAATGAAAACTCATTTTCATAGAGAGTAGATCCTGAGGTATAACATATAAAAAATCAGAAGATCCATACTCAATAAGTAACTGACTTAGCGAAATTTCATCAGCATCCCAAAACCCAAATTGCTCTAAATCTTTTTCAAGCTCTGTAGAGACATTCTCTCTCCACTTATCCTCAACATTAAAAAGTTTGTTTTTGAGAAGATTAATCTTCTTTAGAAGTGTTTGGTATGAGGCACTATCAGCATCAGAATCAAAGAGCTTTCTTACTTCCTGATAATTCTCTTCTAATTCAGAGCGCAGCTGTTCAATCTCATCATTTATAATATGTGCAACTGTTCTTAAATCCTTAACATCTTTTTCGCTAGCTTCCTTTAAGGAAGCCACCTTATCCTCAATGGTGGCACTTAAAGGTATTAAAGATGACACAAACACTATAATACCCATTTTCCAGATATGACAAAAAGACATCCTACTTCCTTCCTCTATATTTCGTTTCCTTATTATGATCCTTCTTAACTATTGGAGTAACCCTACATTGTTGTTTTATAGGAATCCTCACCTGGGATACATGCTCTCTCATTTCATCAAACAACAAGCCGATCACATAAGAATCCTTTCCTTTTTGTTCAATCGCATTAATCACAAGAAGATCACACATCTCTTCCAAGTCTAATATTTGATTGAGTCGTTTGTAATCATAGACAACTTTCCACAACTTTTTTTTCCATAGCCAATCTCCAATCTTAATGATCTGATTTTTCCCATTTAATCTACAAAGAATAGATGATTTACCTCGAAGTCTTGCGTTCTCAAATATAGCATTACACTCTTTTAATGAGTGATCCTTACCTTCAAAAAATGGAAGAGTCCTTTTAATAGAGGTAAAGCCTTTTTCATCCCAAAGAGTTAAATGAACACCCAATTGGTCTACACTTTCAACCCTTGCTAATTTATGTTTCTTTAACCCCCTGCTCTTATCTGTCCATTGCCCATCAATAAAGTATAAAAAAGCTCCCTCATTAATATATATAGGGGGCTGGTTATCAAATTTTATACGGTATTTATCCTTAACCTCATTATAAGCATCACCACCCTGGATAAGAAAAAGCTGATCAGGGAGTAGAACCTTCCCGTTTTCTAGAATCGAAGAACAACTTAAAAGCTCTGAAGAAATTGGCAATTCAATTGAGCTTTTTTCCAAAGAAATTCTTTTTTTCCTCAAATAAGGGCCCGCTATATCTGGATGAGAAAACGAAAAAGAAACCTCCATTTCTAAAGTATCTGAGGTAGCATTTAAAATTTCTAGGGAGTAGGGCGTATCACAATCGACAAATTGAAGCTCACTTTCATCGATCAAAGCTAGATTGATTTTTTTATTTAATTGCAAAGGGACGGTTTTCCTAGAATCTCTAAACTGCATTAAAATCTCCTTTTCATCTTCTGAAAAGTCCGGGCGGCTATTTGTGGCACAATAAATAATTTGATGTT
>CACLRR010000010.1 GCA_902609415.1 uncultured Chlamydiae bacterium | reverse complement strand
TAGCTGTTGTTGAAATAGTCCAGTCTCTTCGGGATCCTGGATAGAGTGGTAGAGGCTGAAATGAGTTGTTGTTGCTCTTATATAGATGGAATAGAATGTCCATATCGATTTCAGCATAGAAAACTTCTCCTTTGATTCCTTCGTCTTGAATTACCTGAGGATGCAATTGTCCTAGGATACAAAATGTTTGATCTTTTTTTTCCAGAATGAGTTGTTGGTGTGGATGAAATGATGATGAGTTGCCTTGATGGAAGGTTGTTTGGTCTATTTTAAGTTGCTTAAGAAAAGTTTCAATGATACCTTTGATTTGGTAGAAATCTACTTTTGTCTCTTTACTCTGCCAATTACTTGGGTTTGAGCCCTTAATAAGTATTGCAATAGAATTTTTTTCATAATACGAATTTTCTTTCTGATAGTGAACCTTACCTATTTCCGCGCATTGAATTGAATGTTGTCCTTGATTTTGATTGTGTTTAACACTAGCTAAAATTCCTGGAAGCAAGGAGGGTCGTAGAACGGATTGATCTTCAGATTTAGCATAGAGAACAGTGAGTGTTTCGTTTGCAAATAGAGGAGTATTTAGATCTCTTTGACATTGTTGTTTACTTAATAGATTGCAGGTGAGGAATTCCTGTAGACCTAGATTAATCAGTTCTCTTCTTACTTTTCTTGTGAATAGATAAAGAGGGTCATGCATAAGAGGCGAGGTTGTTTGCTTGCGTTTGATACGAGAAAGGTGCTCGAAGCCATAAATTCTTGCAATATCATCAATAATGTCAACTTCACATGTTACATCGTTTCTCCATGAAGGGATGCTCACTTGAATGATTGTGTCTTGGTCACTCTTTGTCTCATAACCTAGACGTCGAAGGATTTCTTCTGCTTCATTTAGGCTAATTGGGATGCCAATAAGAGCGCGAGCTTTGTTAAGTCTTAGAGTTAGGTAGGTTTTCTTAAAGGTATACGATGATTGTTCTATAATATCTGATAAAACAACTGCTCCTGTTTCTTGACGTATCATTTCTGCAGCCATATCAAGTGAATGTTTGATATTATTAGAATCGATTCGATTTTCAAATCTGGCAGATGAGTCTGTTCTTCTTTTTAATTCCTTACTGCTTTTACGCACTGCTTGTGAAGAAAATTGTGCAGCTTCGATTACTATTGAGGTAGTTTCATCTGTAACTGATGAGTCTAATCCACCCATTACTCCTGCGACTGCTATGGGTTTATTTTCATCAGCAATAATGAGAGTATCTTCTGAGAGTTTGTAGGATTTGCTATCAAGTAGGGTGATAGATTCATCTTTTTTAGAGCACCTAATATTGATTTTTCTTCCTTCGATTTTTTTGAGATCAAATGTATGCATTGGTTGTCCATACATGTGCATTACGAAATTAAGTATATCGACGACATTATTAGTACTTTGATAACCAGATTTAATAAGCGCGTTTTTTAGCCACGTAGGGGATGGTCCAATCTTCACATTTTCTAGGACCCGAATATAATACTGTGGGCATTGCTCAGGATCCTGATTTGAAAGGAAAATCATCTCATCTGCTTTCTTCTTTGAGCCTTCTATAAGAGTGGCTGTTGGTTCCTTAAATTCAAGATTAAAGGCTGCAGCAAGTTCTCTAGCAATGCCTCTAATTGAGCGTGCATACATAAAATTGGGTGTGGTAGTAATATCAAAGATAGGATCATAGAGCTCAGTTACTACATCTGCTCCTAGGGTAGAGTTTTCTGTAAAAGTTAGGGGTTCATTGTCATCCTTGGAAAGCTCAAGGTCTTTTGGTGTACAAAGCATCCCTTCAGATGGGGTCCCTTTTACATCAGTCTTTGCAATCCTGACCGATCTGACTGTTGCTCCGGGAGGAGCAAAAGCTACATGTGTTAATAGGGGTAGTTTGTGTTTTTTACACACAACAGAGAAGAGTTTTTTTCCTGTAGAGAGCTTGACAATCAGAAGGTGTTCGCTTTTTGGATGTTTTTCTATTTGATCGAGTCTGCCAATAACAACACCGCTAAATGAAAAGTTAAGGCGTTCAATTTTATCAACTTCTAGGCCGATCATTGTTAGTTTTTCGGCAATTTCTTCGGGGGATTTCTTGATATTTATGAATTTTTTTATCTCTGATAGGGGTGCTTTCATACGATCTTTACTTTTTTTTCCTCAAATACTAACCTAAGGTGATTTAATCCTGTAGGAAAAACTCTGTATAATTGATGACAAAACAGCGACAAGAAAATCCTCTATTGAAAAGAAATAGGATATTGACGCAGATCACTATATTAAGTGTGACCTTAAATGTGGCCCTTATGACTACCCTTTTGGTTCAAAAAAACAGTTTACCCCCTATAGAGAGTTTTACTGTTCAGCATATTGTTTCACGTACTAATGCTGATGTTTTAAAAGAGTTTTTTACTCTCGAGTTTAATAGTTTAGTTCAAAGGCTAACGAATAAGACATTGCTACAGGATGGCTATACTCATAGAGATCTTGCGCTATCTGTTCTTGTGGGCTATCACTATTTAAATATTGAAAAAGCCCTTTCGGGATTTAGTCTAGACAAAAGAAAGTGTAAGTTTGCTCATGTCGATGGTGGGGAGGAGTTTGAGCTTCTACTCTATCCTGGTCTACAGGACTGGCACTTTGATATGCTTGAAAATTATATAGGGCGTGAGAAATGGCCTTTGACAAATGAAGGACTATTTTATGAGTTAAAAAAAGAGTTGGATCATCCAGAGAAGGCTCTAGTTAGAGCTTTTGTTTCAACAGATGACTTTTATACGGTCTTAGCATCAATTAAGCGTTTTGATGAAGCTGTTAAGGGTGAGCATTTACTGAAAATAATACTCTCTTGTAGGTGGCATCATTTAGCACATTTCATAGAATGTCAGAAAAAAAGACCACAGCAGTCTCGAAATCTTGTTAGAGAGCTAATGCATGCGGAAGTTTCTTTAGGGAACAAGGAGGTGGCAAGATTTTGGCTTTCTATAGATGAAGAGTATGTGTATAGAAAACTTTCTGATGAAGATGCCCTTAGAATGGTGGCTCTTATAGAGCCTACAGATCATCTTCAGAGCCAATTGTTAGAAAAGTTTTCATCTAGTATGCGATCCAGCAAGGTTGTTGATGCATCTAAAAATGCACTAAATATAGAAAAGACATCTGTAAAGGAAGCTCCAAGGGTAGTTCACCGGGTACAAAGTGGCGAGAGCCTTTGGAAAATATCACGCAAGTATAAAGTCTCTATAAATGATATTGTAAGAGAAAATCACCTGTCCAGTGAACGCCTATATATTGATCAGGAATTAATTATTCCTTGACAAGGAGATTCTATTTAGTTTATCGAAAATGTATGGGAAGAATATGTGTGTGTGTGTTGCTCTTGAGTTGGCACACGCTTTTTACAAAAAATGTGAATGATGATTTGCCAGATGCTCACATATATGAGGCTGGGACTTACTTAGTTCAGGAAGATATTCCACATTCTATTATTTTAGATAAGGAAGTGCATCGTAAGGGTAGAGCTGTTGTAACATACGAAAAAACTAGTGAGGTTGTAAAGTATACTTTTGAGCAGGAGATTAAGCCTAAGGATGGTAGTAAAAGTTATTTTCATGAAATTACAGGAGAGACTAGATATTTTGTTGATG
This sequence comes from uncultured Chlamydiae bacterium, assembly GCA_902609415.1. Classification (GTDB taxonomy): domain Bacteria; phylum Chlamydiota; class Chlamydiia; order Chlamydiales; family CACLRR01; genus CACLRR01. The sequence continues at coordinate 26,965 of CACLRR010000010.1, read as the reverse complement.
GCTACGGAAAGGTGATTGCTCAGGGACAAACTGGGCGTTATCACGTGAAGGGAGTAGTAAGTAGGGAGGGTAATTCATTCATTATTCATTCTGATAGAACTTCATCATTGCAAGGTGAGATTCAAGAGGTAAGAAAGATTAAAAAGACCCGTAATGGCTATCAACTTAAAGATTATTATTATAATACTAAGAACAATGATTGGGATGAATATCGCACTGTAGAAATGATTAAAATTAAGTGATTGTAGATTAATGCTTTTTATTTTTGTGTAAATAGTGGAAAATTGATCCTTCAAAACTAGGGAGGATTTGATGACTAAAGTTAAAATTAGAACAGAGAAGGGCGATCTTCATATTCAACTATTTGAAGAGGATGCGCCAAACACTGTAGCGAACTTTATAAAACTTATAAAGAAAGGTTTTTATAATGGTTTGATCTTTCATCGGGTGATACCAAATTTTGTAATTCAGGGAGGTTGTCCTGAAGGAACAGGCTCTGGTGGGCCAGGTTACAGCATTGCTTGTGAGATTAATGCGAATAAGCATGAAGCTGGTTCGTTATCAATGGCACATGCTGGTAAAGATACGGGCGGTTCACAGTTCTTTGTCTGTCATTCGCCACAGCCGCATCTAGATGGTGTACATACAGTTTTTGGTAAGACTCAAAATTTGGATGTTGTAAAGAAGATTTCTGCAGGTGAAAAGATTATCCAAGTTGAAGTTCTATATGAATAGAATTTTATTCAGGGGGGAGATCAACTCCTCCCTTATGTAGTGGATTACATTTAATAATTCTTTTAGAAATTAAGAAGATAGATTTGAGTGTGGAGTGTTTCTTTAATACCTCTAGGGCGTAATTTGAGCATGACGGATAGAACCTGCACCGAGGTCCAAATAGAGGGCTAAGAAATTTTTGGTAGAGTTTGATCAGTATGGTTAACATTTGAAATTTTCTTGTTAAATAAAGGATGCTTTAGCATACTATAAGTGCACTTTTTGCGGAAGTGGTGGAATTGGTAGACACGCTAGCTTGAGGGGCTAGTGGGAGAAATCCTGTGGGGGTTCGAGTCCCCCCTTTCGCATCGCTGCTATTTAGAATGATTCTGTGTGTACGGAACCCTTTGTGATCTATTGGGTAGGGGCAGTTTACATGTCATCAATTATGTTATAAATTTCTTTAATAATTAACTGGTATCTTAAAGATACTAAAATTTTTTTGCTATGCTAGAATAAGATCATATCCCAGCAGAGTGGGCAATGGCTTTTGTCGGTGATTTTGTATTATTTTATCCAGTATATAATTTCATTTAAAAGAGAATATATCAAAGAATTGTTTGACACAAACCTTTAGTTATAAGATATTTTGTGTTTTAACTGACTTATGAGGCTGTTATGAAAGAGCTATTATTTAGTTGTTTGATTTCATTTAGTGCACTTGTTGGAAATTCAACAATTCCTGTTGTAGATATGCTCGATTTTTATGATGAAGATAAGAAGGGAGACCTTGTAGAAGCTGTGTCAGATGCTCTACATGAATATGGATTTTTTGCTGTAAAAAATAGCGGTATTGATCAGGAAATCATTGATAATGCTTATAGTTCTATAATTGATTTCTTTTCTCAGGATGTTGATTTTAAGGAGATATATAATGCTAAGGATAATAATTTTCAGCGCGGCTATGTGCCTTTTTTTACCGAGAAAGCAAAGAATAAGGAGATTGCTGATTGTAAGGAATTTTGGCATATGGGGAGAGAGTTATCACAGAGTGATCAAGAAAAATATGGTTATTGGGAGAACGTATATCCAGATCTTCCTGATTTTAAAAGGAATATGACAAATTATATTGATCAGCTGGATCAATATAATGAACCACTTCAAGAGATCTTTGCGCTGGCACTTGGAATGGAAGAAAACTTTTTTTCTAAACAAACTAAAAGGGGTGATTGTCTTCTCAGAGCTATTCATTATCCAGACTGTGCCAGTGGTGAGTTTTGTGAAGAAGCGATGTGGGCGGAGGAGCACACTGATATAGACCTGTTCACAATTTTGCCCAAATCTACAGAAGAGGGTTTGGAATTACAGATGCCAAATGGTGAGTTTATTTTAGTAAAGGTTGACAATGATACCATTGTAGTCAATGGAGGAGATTTCCTAGAGATTTTTTCAAATGGTTATTTTAGAAGTGCTGTTCATAGGGTAAGGAAGCAGGAATCTTCTGGTGAGCGTTATTCTATGGTCTATTTCGTTCACCCAAGAAATAATGATGTGCTCTTTCCTTTGCCAGAAGCTATATTAAAAACGGGTGGAGTTCAGAAGTATGCTATTGCAACAAGAATGGAGATGCTGATGGAAAGGCTTACTGATTTAAGACTTGCTTCTAGTGATATGCTCGATAAGATGGCAAAAAATAAGGTTTTATTTCGTCTTAGTCAGTTTGAAAGAGACAGTGAAGATGCAAGACTTTATTTAGAAGAAAAGGGGTATAAATAATTTTAATAGGAGATTACACTTGAAAAGAGTCTTTTTTATATTTTTGCATATATTTAATGTTAATTTATTTTGCTCTGAGATTGTGACTGTTGATATGAATGATTATTATGATATCAATAAAAGAGAATTCTTTATTCAAGAGGTCTCAGATGGACTTCATGATTGTGGTTTTTTTGCAGTAAAAAATAGTGGAATTAGTAAGAAGCTTATTGAGGATTCATTTTTAGTTATAAAACATTTTTTCTCTCTTGATATGGAGTCAAAGATGCTTCTTGATGCAAGTCAAAGAGATTATCATCGAGGTTATGTTCCTTTTGGAGTTGAAAAAGCACAGGGTGCGCATTTTCCTGATTGTAAAGAGTATTGGCATCAGGGAGGTGAATTTACAAACGAGGAATTACAGTACTATGGCTATCAAGAGAACATGTACCCTGAGAGTACTGCTTTTAAAGAGGTTCTTCATAAATTTATGCGTGAACTAGACAGTCATACGAAGATTCTTCAGGAAGTATTTGCTGAGATATTAGGTGTGAAGAAGGATTTTTTTTGGGAACAGACAAAAAAGGGTGATAGTTTATTACGTGCAATACATTATCCTAGTATAGATCAGGATGGATTTTATGAAGAAGGTATGTGGGCTGCTGCGCATACAGATATAAATCTATTTACAATTCTTCCAAAAGCAACGCATGATGGCTTAGAGGTGAAAATGTCTGATGGAACATTTAAACCAATCAATGTAGAGGATGATACATTTATAGTTAATGCAGGAGATTTCCTTGAGATCTTTAGTAATGGGTATTTTAAGGCAGGTGTCCATAGAGTCAGTGGTTATGCATGTGATGAGGATCGTTACTCTATTGTATATTTTAAGCACCTGCGCCCCGATGATTGTTTATTCCCCTTGCCAGGTGCGATAAAAAAGACAGGTGGTGTTCAGAAGTATGCTATAGCTACACGCCTAGAAATGCTTTTAGAGAGATATGCAGATAATAGAGTAATTACCTCAGAGATGCTTGAGCAGTTGGAGGAATCGATCATTATAGAGAGACTAGCGCAGTTTGGGAGAGAAAGTGATGGCGCTAGGGAGTATTTGGAAGAGTTGGGTTATAGAACCTCAGCTCAAGAGAATCAGAAAATGTAATGTTTTTTAGACCTTAGTTAAGGAGGGTGAGAAATTCTTTTTCGATATGGAATAGTAGTGTTTGGGTGACTTGGATTAATTTGAGCTCTTGTAGGCTTTTGGTAGTTGTAAGTTGATAGATGGTTTTGAAGGATTCTTTATCTAAAGATCCTTCGGGGAAACAGGTTTTACAAAAGCTTTGACCAGAGGAGAGTGAGGTGCTTGGATTTTTTTTGCATAGAGTGCACACCAAATCTAAGTGCAAAAGGCCTTCGATGAGAAGTATTTTTAGATAGAAGCTTGCTGCAATTGCAAGCGGGTTATCAGTATTTTTGATCTCAACATAGTAGATAAGAAAGAGTTGGAAAATATGGGGTATCGGCTTGTCCCTTGGTTGTGAGATAAGAAGAGCTTTTAAGAGCTTTGCAGCAGATTGAAAGGCAGGTAGTGATTCTCTTAGATGCAAATGAGCATCAACTAGAGTTGCTTCTTTACAAACATAGAGAGAGTTTTTCTTATTAAGAGTAAATAGCGCTTCGGAAAAAGGTGAGGCAATAATGGTAAGAAGGTTGTCTTTAGAACCTCGATTTTGAATAAGACAGGAGATAAGACCATGTTCGAGGGTAAGCAATGTAAGGATATTTTTTCTGTCTTGATAAGGTGTTTTTTTTATAACAACGGCATGTGACTCCATGATTCAATGGTAGCAATAAATGGGTTATGATGTTACCCTTTTTAATACTTTTTTATGCGCTTGTAGCTCAACTGGATAGAGTACCAGACTTCGAATCTGGGGGTTGCGGGTTCGAGTCCCTCCAGGCGCATTTTTTAATTTGTAACACCCTATTACTAAAACAATTAACTGTTATTGGCTTTGAAATTATAGGAACCCCTTGCCGATAGTAGGTGTATTTGTTATATTGAGTTTGATAAGTGATGATGTGGAGGGATTTTTAGCATGACAGAGAGAAATGACTTAGAGGATTGTCTTGATGTAGTTGGAAGAAATGTACAAGTCTCACATGCCATGAAACAACATGTGTTGCATAAACTAAAGAAGCTCACTGATTTAACACCTCCAGTGATCAGTGTCGAGGTTTATTTAGAAAAGAGAAGAGCAGAGAGTTTAGTTGAGATCCATTATAAATTTTCACACTTTAAGGTAATGTGTAGTGCTGCTCATAAGAAAGAGAGAACCTGGCTACAGCGCTCTAAGCAAAATGACATGTATCAGGCCATTGATGTTGCTCTAACAAGACTTAAGGCAAAGTTGACTAAGTGGAAGGGACGTATACAAGATCATCATAACAAAGATGTAAAGACTGAAACGGTTGAAATGCGCGTTTATGATCAGACAGTAGACGTTAATGATCAGATTGAAGAAGAAAATCAACAGAAAGTAGATGACCTATTTGACTTACCAAAAGTGTATAAAAGAGAAAAGAAAGTCTTAGCAATGCTTACTGAAGCGGAAGCACTAATGAAAATGGAGCTTTCTGGTGATAATTTTATGGTTTATAGAAGTGAGGAAAATCAGAAGTTGCAGTCAATTTATTTAAGACCTGATAAGACTCTTGGGATATTAACATTGGAATGAGACTGCTGCCCGAAGAAAGAGTTAGGGAAGATCTTCTTGTGAAACTAAAGTCTTTGGGGTTTCCTTTGCATCAAATTGTTTGTGAGAGAGCATTGTCGTCTCTTGAACATATCGATAAAAGAAAGGATTTACCAAAGAGGCGCTTAGATTTACTCTGTTATGGCAGGGATATTCATCCAATACATACCTATTATCCGTTATTAATGGTTGAGTGTAAGGCGGTGGCTATTGATAAAAGGGCCTTTGCTCAGGTAGTAGGGTATAATTACCATGTAGAGTCATATTTTATTGCGGTTGTTAATCAACACCAATCCTATACCGGTTGGTATGATGAGAAAAAAAATGAGTATCAGTTTGTTGAAGGATTATTTAGTTATAGGGAGTTAGTGGATAAATTATGTCTTACCTAGAGAATAATCTTGATGCTCTTGAAAGGGTAGATGCACCTCTTGCCTATAGAATAAGAAAAAGTAAGCATGTAGATTTTAGCCCTAGAAAGTATTGTAATGATAGCCTGAAATTAGAAAATGGGATGGTACTTTGTGGTTTTTCTTCGATTGATTGGCCACAGTTAGGGAGATATAGAGTAGAGATTGTTGATGAGTCATCTGCAAGACTTATCGAGCTTTTAAAGGAAGAAGATCTTACGGTACCAATCCAAAATAAAGAGATTGAATTTAACCTTGTTGATCAGGAAGAAGCCTTATTACATTTTAGTTGGAGGGGCTTATTTAAGAAAAAAACCTATTTAGGTGAGGAGAGGATCATTAATCGCTTAAAGAGAGTGGGCGATGAAGTGCACTCCTTTGCTTCGGAGTATCGTTGCCTTGGAAAAAGAGTATTAGGTAATGTGAAAAATAACCTAATGGATATAGACTCTCTTGATTGTCTCAGTAGCTATAGGGGGCGATATTCAGGAGGAAGCGCTCTTGTATGCGGAAGCTCTGAGGAATTATTTGATCGCTTAAGTGAGATAAAGGAGTGTGAAGAAGAACTGCTTATTATTGCTGCTGGTTCTTCGCTTATTCATTTGGATCAAGCAGGAGTAAAAGTTGCTTTTTCATGCATGGTAGATCCTGATCTTGATGCACATCGTTATGAACAAATAAGCGTTTTTTCTATGCCTATGTTTTGTCAATTAAGGCTAGATAAAAGGGTTTGGCAGCTGCACCAAGGTAGAAAGATTCATATTCCTTCACATGGGGGGTGGGCATTTGAAAATATGCTATGTAGGGAGTTAGGGTTAGAAGATCAGCCTTTTGATGGAGGGCTTACCTCAGGAAGTATGGCTATAGAGATGGCTCATATTTTGGGATGCTCACAAATTATAGTGATTGGAATGGAAAGCACCTTTCGAAGAGACCTTGCAGATACAGACAGGAGAATTAATGAAAAAGCATGTGCATACAATTTACAAAAGCTGAAAAAAGAGGATAACATCAAAGATTGTATTAGGAACAGAAGGCCTATATTAATTAAACCGAAAGAGGTGAGGATTGATCACAGGAAACTAAGGAAAATAATAGATGTGACTGATCGAGAAAAAATTCTTATTAAAAAGGAGATAGAAACCATCTTACAGGAAAAAGATCTTGTTATTTTGGAATCAGAGTTGATTTGCTTTTTTGCAAAATTAGAAGGTGTCTCTTTCTTCCAATTACACCTAAAACCTTTGTGGCATATATTTAGGGCTCTATATAAGAAGGGAGATTCACTACAGTGTAAACTACAGGAGATTTTATTCTATAAATCTGTTTTAGAGGAATTAGATGAAAAGATTTTGTAAGAGATATCCAGAGCTTTCTTTCCTACTGCACACTTCTAGTTGTGACAAGGAGATCCTTTTGGGATGTAGCCCTAGTATGATTGATGTTGAAGCTGACATATTATTTTTGTATAAAACTTCAAAAGATATAGAGCCTTTTAAGAAGTGGTTGAATAAGAAGGATGGGCGCCATTTAATTTTTATTGAAGAGGAGATTAAGCATTTAAAGTATATCGCTTCCACAGAAGATTTAGAGCAGTTCTATACAGATTCAAGGGTACATATAAGGTTATTGCCTTTTCAGGGAGAGACACTTGAACAGTTTGCTCAAGGGTTAATGAATGATTTTCCAAGTAGTCATATTGGATTTATCTCATTAGTAGAAAAGAGTTCTTTGACGGAAGAGCTTGAAGGGTGGCTCTATAGAAAGAGTGTTTTAGAATATTCTATTCATCAGGAAATGCTACATCAGAAAAAGATTTTTTCCCATCTTATAGAGAATTTTTACCGATTGCCAGAGGCGTCAGATCTTCACCTGTGGAAGGGGAAAATGGAAAATATACCAATGATTATTTGTGGTGCTGGACCTTCTCTTGAAACAATTGCCGATCAATTACAGTCTTTAAATCAGAAGGCGATGATATTGGCGGGTGGATCAGCTGTCAAGGCTCTAAATGCGCTCGGAGTGTCCCCTGATCTATGTGGAGCGGTAGATCCCAATAAGGAAGAGTATCTTCACCTTAAAGATCATCTTGAAGAGATGACACCGTGGATTTATGCCAATCGCCTTTATCCCAAGGTACTTAAGACATTCAAGGGGCCACTATTATATTCATCTACAGGATCAGGAGGGCTGTTTGAAGCATGGGTAGAAAAGGAGTTAGGTATTAGCAAAAGTAGTATTTATGATCATCTTAGTGATGAGGCAATGAGTATAACAACAATGCTTGTTGCAGTAGCTTTATATCTAGGTTGTAAGCAGATAATATTTGCTGGCGTAGATTTGTCTTTTTCAGAAGGTAAGATGTATAGCCAGGGTGTTGTTAGTGATGAAGTAGCTCATCAAAAGAGGATTTTTTCTGGAGATAAGGAGTATGTAATTGAAGGGAAAAAGACGCTCGTTAAGTGGGTGATGGAGAGGGATGCGTTAAGTTGTATGGTAAAGAATTATCCAGAAGTCCAATTTTTCGATGCGACCTGCAGGGGGTTAATAATTGAGGGAGTAAAACCAATCTCTCTTGATAAAGTGGGTAAAGGATCTTTTGCAATAAAGGAGCGGTTAGATGCTCTTTGTTTTGAAACTCGTTATAAAACATTGACTCGTAACTGTATCAGTTCAGTTTTTAATAAGACATTAACATCTCTTGAGAATGTGAAGGTTTTGCTAGAAAAGATGGAAAAGATAAATAACGATAAGGATAGCACCTTTATTCTATGTGAATATGATCTTGAAGATGAGTTCTCATATAATATGCTGATAAAGCCTTATTGGTTGGCTATGATGAAGTATGGAAAACCTGAGTATAAAGCATTAATTGAAGAAGTTATAAGTTATCAAGAAAAATTGAGCTTGCTGCTATAGAATTTTTCTCACAAAGAATGCATGAGCGTTCAATTACATTGGAAAGTTCTCTAATATTACCCGGCCAGTGATGATCTACTAGCTTTTTTTGTGCACTTGGAGTTAATGTTTTCACACTCTCCTGATGGTGGATAGAGAGTTGCTTAAGAAAATGAATGGCTAGGGGTATGATGTCCTCTTTTCTTTCTCTAAGTGGAGGGATATGGATTGGAATGACATTAAGCCTGTAATAGAGGTCAGAACGGAACCTTTTTTCATCTAGTGCTAATTTGAGATTTTGATTGGAAGTAGAAATTATACGTACATCCGTTGTGAGTGTTTTTTGCCCTCCAACACGTTCAAACTCCATTTCTTGAATAGCTCGTAGTAATTTTGCTTGCATCGAAAGGGGAACTTCTGTGATTTCATCAAGGAGAATAGAGCCTTTATTTGCTAATTCAAAACGCCCAATACGGGTTGCAAGTGCTCCTGTAAAGGAGCCTTTTTCATGACCAAAGAATTCTGATTCTACGAGAGTATCAGGAATAGCAGCACAATTAACCTTGATAAAGGATTGGTTGTTTCTTAGAGAGTGTTGATGGAGAATGCGAGCTGCAACCTCCTTTCCTGTTCCCGATTCCCCTTGAATTAGTACGTGAGATTGACTTTTAGCGACTTTAAGAAGAAGGTTTAATACTTTTACCATTTTAGGTGAAGAGGCTATCATAGTCTCTTCATCAAATGTGCTGATTTTTTTACGCTCTTTTGTAAGTTCAAGTTTTTCAATTAACTCATGTGTTTTACTTTTTATCAGTGGCTTTAGAAGATAATTTTCGATTCCCATTTTAAGTAATTGTACAGAGTGATTGATTTCAGTAAGTGCCGTGGTGAGAACGATAGTTAATTGATACTTGTCTTGAAGTTGTTTGATCAATTCCTTTGCATTGATGCCGTTAAGTGAAGGTTCGATGAAGAGAAGATCACAAGGAAATGATTTGATGTGCGAAAAAAGTCTTGTTGTAGTAGAGAATTGCGAGACATTAACCTTTTGAGGACAATCTTTGAGATGTTCTTTTAGCGTAGTATCTGTATCAAGTATGACTATATTATTCATAATTATATAATCTTTATAAATGCAATTGCATAATTAAACTCTTATTAATTGGTTGATACAATCCATTGGTTTATTTTTCAATGATTGATTTTTTTTTGCAGGAGATATAATGTGGGAGTAATGAGATCGATCTATTATACTCTATTATTACTTATGATGTTAGCCTCTGCTTGTTCAGGATTTGAGCAATCAGAAAAACGTAGAATTCGTCAGTGTAATGAAAAAGAGGGAAAGATCTTTAGATTATCAGGAGAGTCCCTTTTTTCGTTTGCTCCGATAGAGCGTAAGGAATTAGAAATATATCCCTGGGAGGTTAGGGAGTCTTTGGAGTTTCCTAGGATTACCAAGGAATTTTTTAGGTGTCATGGTAGTCAGCACCATCCCCATAAAGTAGTTGAAAGTGAGAATAAAGAAATAGAGATCTATGATTGTAATGGAATTGATGAACATGGTCTTGTAATGAAGGGGGGTAAAGAGTATGTTCATACCTGCTTCCTAGAATTACTCAATATGTTACAAGACACTTTTCACCAACGGGTGGTGATTACTTCAGGTCATCGTTGTCCTAAACATGATCGGTTTATAAATGGATATGGAAAGGAGAAGGTAACAAGTTATCAAATAGGAGCGGCTGTTGATTTTTATGTAGAGGGTCAGGAAGAGAATTCCTATCGTGTAATTGAAAAAGTGATGAATTTTTTTTGCAGAGATAAAAAATCTCAGTTTACAAAGAAGGGGGAGGACTGTTGGAGAAATCATGAGGTGATCATAACTCTTAATCCAAAAACTACTCCTAGAAATGATGATAATTTACATCCTTATCCCTATATAACTATTGAGTTAAGATACGATAGAGAAGACAAGAAGCCTATCGTACCTACATGGAGACAGGCTCATTATGGTTATAAACGTAACTGAGAAAAGGAATCAATAAGGTCTAGATCTGTATTGTTAGGATGCAGTGTAGGATTGATAATAACACCTAAAAGATCTGCCCTAGTAAAAGAAGCTGCTCCCTTAAGCGTGTCTTCGAAGCAGAAGATTGCATTTTTTTTGATAGAAGGAAAACGACTATATGCTGTGAGATATGGTTCTGGATGAGGCTTTCTTTCTTTGTAGCAATCAGAGGTGATCCAATGTTCAATGAAAGTTAATGATTGTAGATGTTGTTTAATGATTGTAATTTCTGATAGACGAGCATTTGTCACAACGACAAGAGTGAGTTTATTTTTGTAAGCTTGTTTAAGAAATTCTTCTGCACCAGATTTCCATGAAGGGGGGCTTTTTTTTAAGAGCTCTAGATAGATCTTATGCTTTTCTATTTTAAGATTATCAATTATTTCATCAGAAAGATGGTTTTCTTGTTTTAGAAAGGGATAAAATGAGCTTTTAACAGCATGAGCTAATTTGGTATAATTAAGGAAAGTGAGGTTGAAGGAAAGCTTCTCTTGTTTACATAGTTGTTCCCATGCACGAAAGTGTAGAGGCTCTGTATCAACAAGGAGGCCATCAAAATCAAAGAATAGATGTGAAAATTTTTCCAAATTCATATATTACCGACGGTCGGACTCGAACCGACACAGGTTTAAACCTAATAGATTTTGAATCTATCGTGTCTACCAATTCCACCACGTCGGCAGTAATGCAGTATTATATAGGAAAAATAGCTTTAGTTCAATAGATAATGTTATCTAGAAAGAGGCCGGTAGCTGGCGCTGTTGATGGAGCATAGATTCGATTTTGCATTTTTAGAATTATAGGAATTTGGGAGGGGGAGAGTTTTTTTCTTCCAATGTCTATAAGAGTACCTACAATATTTCGACACATTTTATAGAGGAAACCAGATGCTGTAATTGAAATAATAAGAGTTTCCTGATCATAATCTAGTTTTAGTGAATGGATGGTTTTAATTGGTGATGTGGAAGCTGCGCCTTTATGGCAGTGGTGAGCAAATGATTTAAAATTATGAGTGCCTTCTAATAGTTTAGCCCCAGAGAGCATAGGTTCGATAAAGAGAGGATGTGTTACATGGTGCATGAAATTTTTCTTAAAAGGTGAAAGGACTTTGCCTAGGTGGATATGGTATGAATAGGTTTTTTGTTTAGCATCAAATCTAGAGTGAAAGTCAGAAGGTACGTACTCTACGCTTTCTATCCGTATTGTTGAAGGGAGGTGTCGGTTAAGTCCATTTTGAAGATTAAGGAGAGGCAGAGCCTTTACAATTGTTGCATGGGCGACTTGACCTTTAGCGTGTACCTTTGCATCTGTTCTGCCGGCTCCAGTGATTGGAGTGTGAATATGGGTAAGTTTGAAGAGGGCTGATTCAATTTCAGCTTGGATCGAATGATGCCTTGGTTGTTTTTGCCAACCATGAAAATTCGATCCATCATAGCTAATTATAAATTTAACTTTTTGACTCATTGATGTTAGGTAAGGTGCTTACTCACCTTGGCTGTCATCTTGAACATGCTAATAGGTTCATCACCTAAGATAGGTGCAAGCCTATCATCAGGATTGATCGTTCTTTTATCATTCGCATCTTGTAAATCATTTTTTTTAATATATTCCCAGATTTTTTTTGTGACTTCAGTTCTTGGCATGGGGCCTTTTCCAATTACATTCTCAAGTTCAGCACTTACATTCATTGGTTTCATAAAACCTGTTGTTTCTTTTGTCATAAATATCCTTTATTTAATCATAGTGATAGTTCAGCATAGCATCTTTTAAGAATTGGGTACAGTAAACTTATGGAGCTGACTCAAAATTTCTTTATTGAAAAATAAAGAAGATTAGGGTATTTATATAATAAATATATTATTATGAGTTTGTATAATAGAGGACAAGTTTGATGTCCGATTTATTAATAAGTTTGCAACGTTTAAGAGAGATTAGGACAGCTCTTCAAATATTGCCGGAGCGAGAATTGCAATTGCAGTTTTATCTAAAGCAGCCTGCAATCATTAAATTTATTGATCAGTATAATTTAATTAAAGAAAATTATTTTTATTATATTCCATTGTTTAAATTATTGATGATAGGTGAAGTATCCTGGATCCCTTCTTCAACAGAGTTATCAAAAGAGTGGTTGGATAATATTGTTAAAAATGCTGAGTCTATAGATCAACAGTATCAACTCATAGGTGGTATTTTTGGTTATCAAGAAAAGGTATTAGAATTATTAATTAATCAAGATGAGGACTTCGAAAATGCTGACTATTTGCCTCCTTCATTTATTGATCTTAGTATTGATTCTTCTGAAGATAAAGATTATTTAGCTTCTGGGATAGAAAAACTTCCATATCATGGTGAAATATATCTATTAGGTGGTGCTGCAGAGAGGCTTAATACGAAGAGTGAAAAAGTGTGCGGGGCACAATTGCAATTTCTAGGAAAGACACTTTTAGAGCACCTTATTGATGAGTGTTTTGGGAGGGAATATCTGTACTATAAGATGAGCGAAAAACAGATAACAACACCTATTGCATGTATGATATCAGAGCATGAAGGTAATGACACAATGATTAGAAAGATGTGTGAGAATAAAAACTGGTATGGTCGAGGAAGAGAGAATATTAAATTATTTCATCAGGATAAGGCACCACTATTTAATGCAAAGGGTCAATGGGCCTTCAATAAAGCAACTGGGGATATAATGACAAAGCCTGGAGGGCATGGTTCTCTTTGGAAGTCATATCTAGATCATAAAATTAATCAGTGGTTCGAAAAACGTAATGTAAAGAAGGTCTTGATTCGACAAATAAATAATCCTATAGCTGGTATTGATAATGGGATTGTAAAATTTTTTGGTGTGAATTGGCATTTAGATAAGGCTTTATCATTTTATTCTTGTTCCCAACTTTCTGGAAGAGCAGAAGGAGTAAATGTAATGAAGGTCTGCTCTAGGGGAGGGGGGAGAGAAGGTGCAATTTCAAATGTTGAATATTGTGAAAAAGGAGCGTCATCTTTGATGAAGAGAGGTTCTTTGTATTTAGCAAATACAAATATTATTCTTTTTGATCTTCTCAAGATGCAAGAGGTGATTAAGAGAAAGCCGTGGCCAGGAATTTTAATTAATAGAAAAAAGGGAGTGGGTCTAGCAAGGCTTGAATCAACGATGCAGAAGATCTCTGAAGAGTTAAAGGTTGACATAGATAGAGAGGAATTAGATGTGATGGTTACAAAAGGTAAACGGAGTAAAACACTTTCTGCAATAAAGAAACTTTTTGATGGTAAGTCTTTTATTGAGACACCTGAAGAGTGTTTTTATCAATATTTATTGAATGCACAGGATTTACTGGTTAACTATTGTCATTTTGACCTTGAATTATTGTCTTTAACTCCTAATCTAAAAAATTTACCTTTTATTTTTACATATCACCCAGCCCTAGGTCCATTTTATGAGATCATTGCTGAGAAGATGCAATATGGTAGGTTAGAAAGAGGAAGTGAGCTCTCTCTGGAAATTGCTGATCTTTATTTTAATCGGGTAGTTATTAGTGGAAGTTTACTTGTGCACACTGACTACATTATGGGCCATTTTAGAGGTGGGAAGGTTGTGTTTTCAGAGAGAAGAGCAAAAATTTCTTTAATTAATGTAAGGGTGGAAAATAGTGGTAGAAAAAATTTGAAATTGACTGACTATAAACTTCAGCCAAATCATCAAGAAAAGTGTTTAATCACTCTTGGCGAGAATGCAAAGTTTACAGCATCAGATGTAGTACTAAGAGGTGATATTGAGATCGATGTCCCAGATAATATGCACTATACAGCGGTAGAAAGTAATTTAGGCTATAGGCTCATAAAGAAGAGGAGAACCGATAAGGGCTCTGCGATAGCTTAGTGATTTATTTTTAAAAATTATTTTTATAAAAAAAAAAGCTAGATCCATGGGTGGGAATCTAGCTTTTATTAGTTTAGATAATGTACCTATTGGTTCTTTTGCTTAGAAGTTTATTAAGAATCGCAAGTAAGTACTAATTCCCTGAGTCTATCTGCTTTCTCTCGAGAGGCTGTAAAACCCTCATCACAGAAGTAAAAGCCTTTTCTTCCTGATTCACTTAATATCTTATCAAAGTCAAAAAAATCTTCAAGATCCTTTGTTGGATCAGGGTCTAAAGTGCCTTGTTCACTGAGTGCATTAAAATACAAAATAGCAATGCCTGCTAATTTTGGTTCCCAATCAAATGCATTATCCAGCATTTGTACTGCTTTTTCAGAACCATATGTAGTAGCCATTTTTTTGTATAAATCAGTTTCTGGTCCTTTGAAGTTGAGGCTTCCTAATAGTCTATTTTGCTCTTGCATTGCTAATAGATTTGCTAACATCATAATGTGTAAACCTTGTTTTAATTGTTAATTTCAATATCAATTATAACAAAACTTAATATTTAGTAAACAACCTAAATCAATTAAAATTAGTTGTATACGAAAGGTTGGTCTGGAGATTTATTGTTTATATCTTTATAATTAAAGCTAAAATAAATAACAGTGGATAATACAATGATTACATGCCCTGAAGCTTTAAAAGATTTAGTTACAAGAATCCCAACACTTTCTAACCCATTAAGTGATGTAACGGTAGAGAAGGTAGCCCTTGGTGCACTAGCTGGTCTAAAAAGTGTACTAGAGTACTTGTACTCTAGCCGAGGTCTTCTATCCTTAGCAGGTAGAAGCGTGGTTGTACTTACATCTGCATCTCTTGCCTTATATGTTATCGCAGAAATTTGGGAAAGAGCGGTGAGTTGTTTATACCCAGAAGAGCGAGGTTTTCATGTAGAGGGGCAATTTTTTGGAACACCGCCAGGGCCTATACAACTATCACAAGCTCAGATAAAAGAGGAGAGGAATAGGTTTGTTGGTCAATATATTATAAGCTTACAAGTTGAATTAGGGTTAGTAGATAAAGAGCTAGATTTATTGTGTGTACTTTTTGAGTATGACGGTGAATTACCAGATAAAGGGTCTACAACACCATATCCCTGGATTACTAGAGAAGATCTTCGAGGTGGAGATATTACAGAAGAGCAACTATTAGAAAAAATTGAAGCTCATATGAAAACTATAGGTGATAGATGCACGGACGAAGAGAGTTTGAGAGCTAGAGGTTATCTAGAGCATGTGGCTAGGAAAAATGCAATAATAGTTAAACTCTTACTGCAAGGAGTTAATCAAAGAGTAGAGCGAGATTAAGTTCTACTGGTGCTAAAGCTGCTATCTAGGTTATTCTAGACCTTTTACATGTGGAAGTAGATTTTGTTAGGTCAAGAGAGCCAAAATATTATAGCAAGGTTTGATAGTTTTTTTCTACCAAGAGATGTATTAAATTCATCTCCTTATTTCCGAATCCTGCAGAGTGAATATAAAGTTCGCATGTTGTCAATAGGTGTTATTTATACTCAGCGAGTTATTGTTATTACATGGAGACTATTATTAGATAATAGGGGAGGAGGGAGAGGTAGGATGGATTATAATGATTTGATTGTTTGTTTTTCTGCTTCGATCCTTCTGTTTAAAATAGATGAGTATTATTTACAGATCCTACTAGAGAGACTTGAAAAGAAAGATCTATTATGTGTTATACTTAATCATTTTACTAGATGTTATAGAAAAAATAACAAGAGAGAAGGTGTTGTATTAAATGTTGCCCATCAGCAAGTGGATGGACAATTAGATCAATATCTACACGGTGTTATGAAACAAGAAGCAATCATTGTATCAATCATAACGAAAAATGCGAGTGTAAGAGCTCTTCCGGGAGATTATTTTATAGATACTCAACAGGAAGATAAAGGGAGAGAAGTGGCGCGTGGATAGTGAGAGAGTATCAGAGATAGAGGAAAAATTAAAAGCGATGGAAGATTATCTCAATCTGAAGGATAAAATTATAAAACTTAAGAAATTAGAAGAAGTTATGAGTTCGCCATCTTTTTGGGATGCTCCTAAAGAGGCTGATAAAATTGTTGCAGAGATTAAAACAATCCAAAAATGGATAAAGCCTTATAACCAATCTGTTGAGAGGTTAAAGGAGGTTAAGGAGCTTCTTTCGGAAATTGATTGCTTGGATGAAGAAGAGAAAAAAGCTTTCTCATCCGATTTAGAAGGAGAAATAGAAGAAATAGAAAGAAAAGTTTCCGATCTTGAGTGTATGAAGATGCTTTCTGGGGAGATGGATAAGAATTCCTGTTTTTTTAGTATTAATGCAGGAGCTGGTGGTACTGAGGCGTGTGATTGGGTAAAGATGCTTTCTAGGATGTATAATAGGTGGTTTGAGAGTAGAGGGTGGAAAATAGAACTTGTAGATTTACTAGAAGGTGAAGATGCAGGTATTAAGAGTGTGACATATAAGGTCTCGGGTGAATATTCGTATGGCTTTTGTAAAGCTGAAAGTGGGGTGCACCGCTTGGTAAGGATTTCTCCCTTTGATAGTAATAAGCGAAGACATACAAGTTTTGCTTCTGTTGAGGCTACACCAGAAATTGAGGAAGAATTAGATGTGGAAATAGCAGAAGAAGATGTAAGAATTGATACTTATAGATCCTCTGGAGCAGGTGGACAGCATGTGAATACAACTGATTCAGCTGTAAGAATTACACATCTTCCAACTGGTATTGTAGTACAATGTCAAAATGAGAGAAGTCAGATAAAAAATCGAGCAACATGTATGAAGATGCTTAAGGCTAAGCTTTATCAGATGGAGATGGAGATAAAGAGAAAAGAAATCGAAAGTATGGGTGGTACTAAGAAGGAGATCGGTTGGGGATCCCAGATAAGAAGTTATGTCTTCCAGCCCTATCAGATGGTTAAGGATCATCGTACGAAGTATGAAGAGGGTAATATTAACAGCATTATGGATGGTGAAATCGATCGATTTGTCATTGCGTTCTTAAGAGAGTTTGGTTAAATAGTAAAGGATGATAGTAGCTGAAACAACCTATGATATTCGTTTTACAGGCCCTGATGATATTCGTGTCCTTAGAGAGTGGCTCTCGGACGAAAGGATGATGCAGTGGTATCCTCCATCGACAAAAGATGAGGCCTTAGCTATGGCAAAAAATTGGATAGGATTTGCGAAATATAGGGCTTCGCTTACAGCTATATTTGAGGATCACCCTGTAGGTATTGCTACATTGTTTTTAATGCCATATAAGAAGGTTTCTCATATTTCAATGCTTTATTTGATTGTTGATCCAAAGTATCAGCGAAAAGGGGTAGGTTCTTCTCTTCTAAAAAATATCATGCATTATGCAAAAAAATTTAAACTAGAGAGTGTTCATCTTGAAGCATATGAGGGTTCTCCTATCATTCCATTATTGATGAAATCCGGTTTTTATGAGATGTTTAGTCAGAAGAATTATATTGAATTTGGTGGTGAGCTGAAAGCTAGGTTTGTCTTTGAAAAGGCAGTTGAGGTGTAGTTTGAATATAACGATTAGAGGCTCTATTCCTGAGGATAAGGATTTTGTGCTAGATTGCATGATGGAAGAGGATGTGATGAAGTGGATGCCTATGTGTAATGAGAATGAGGTCCTTGAATCTCAAAGAAATTGGTTGGTTTTTATTAAAATGGGATGTGCACTGACTGTAGAGGTAGATGGTAAAATTGCTGCAATGGCAAATCTCTATATACAGACATCTATAAAATTACAGAAACAGTCTCTTTTTGTGATTGTAGTAAAAGGTGATTATAGGGGTAAAGGCATTGGAACAAAACTCTTGGATGCATTAACAATACTAGCAATAGAGAAATATAAAATTGAGCTTTTACATTTAGAGGTGTATGCTAATAACCCAGCAATTAGATTATATGAACGTGCAGGGTTTAAACGTTATGGTATCCATAGAAAGTTTTTAAAACTTGAAGATGGATCCTACCAGGATAAGATTTTGATGCAAAAGAAACTTGAATTGAGGCAATTGGATGGCAGGACATAGTAAATGGGCGAATATAAAGCACAAAAAGGGTAAAGCAGATGCAAAACGTGGGAAAGTCTTTTCTAGAGTTGCAAAAGAAATTATTTCTGCAGTCAAGCAGGGAAGTGATGATCCAAAGACAAATCCTAAATTACGCCTAGCTCTACAAAAGGCAAAAGCTGTTAACATGCCACAAGAAAACATTCAGCGTAATATTAAGAAAGGTGGTTCTCAGGAAGCCTCAAACTATGAAGAGATTACCTATGAGTTCTATGGTCATGGTGGGATTGGTCTTATTGTTCTGGTAATGACAGACAATAAAAATCGTACAGCTACTGACATGAGAATTGCTCAAAATAAGTGTGGTACTTCAATTGCATCTCCTGGTTCTGTAAGCTATCAATTTGAAAAACAGGGTATGATAGTTTTAGATAACAATGATCTAGACATTGAGAAACTCTTCGCTCTAATTTTAGAAGCTGGCGCTGATGATCTTGTAGAAGAAGAGGAGGTTATTATTATTTATACTCCACCAGCAATGCTTTATGAAATAAAGGATGTAATTGAAGCTGATGGGTTTGTATGTAAGGAAGTGGAACTTGCAATGATTGCAAAAACTCTTATCTCAGTCGATAGTACAGTAAAAGAGAAGAATATTAAATTTATAGACTACCTTGAAGAGCTAGATGATGTAGATAGTATCTATCATAATATGCAGTTTTAGTAAGATTTACATATCCTTATATCAATTTTTGGTCATAGTTGTGGTTTATGCAAAACTTTCTCCTAGGATTTTCTGAGCTCCTCAATTGTTGTTTCTTCATACGAAAAGCTGCGCTCATCGGTTGGTTGACCATGGACAAGCATTGCTATTCTAGACTTATTGGGCCTTGAAAGAATTTTAGATGAGCTTTTGATAAAAGACTCGTAGCTGAGGTTTTTGAGCGCTTCAATTTGTTTTGATTTGCGTTGGAAATCTCCCTCATACTTATAGGCTAGATTAAACAGGGTTTTTGAGCGAGAAATAAGGTTTTGAGAGGGTTGTTCTAGCTCGAAGATGAGTACTTTTTTTATTGATTCAAACCGCTCTTTTTCGATATTTTTATGGATTTTAGCAGCATATTTTTCTAAAAAGAGATCAAACCTGGCAAGGAGCTCTTCTGGATAGTGGGTGCTCGACTGGACAGCAAAAAAGAGATAGAGCTCATTTCCAATCTGATTATTCCAGCTCTGGACAATATACCCTGTCTGTTGTTTTGTTCGAAGTGTTGAAAAGAAGGATTCCTTGAGCGAAGTTGTTAGGATCTCTTGTATGGCTTCTGATTCAAAGGAAAATTCACCGGCATAAAGGGTAAGTATTGTGGCATTTCCTTGCAATGAATTTTCATGACGAATAGTGATAGGTTTTTTGTAGTCTTTTAGTGATAGGCCCTCTTTTTTAAAGTGTTTCTCTTCTTCAAAAGCTCTTGAATTTTTAAGGATCTCTTCTATTGATACCATTGTTTTTTTTGCTTTTACATCATCAATATTACCACTCATAAGGGATTCAATGTAGATTTCTTTCCATAGATCTTGTGAAAATTGAAGGTATTCTTCATAGCTTGTATTTTTGAGTGTTTCTAAAAGGAGGGTAGAATTGGGGGTACTATTTGAAAGAAGATGGTTAAGAAGGCTTAATCCTTGGTGGATTGCTAGTGACTTAGATTTATTTTTGTAGTCGATCGCAAGAGATTCCTTATAGAGATTAAATTGTTCTTTAGTGATAGTGTGAGAGCGTAATTTTTCAAGAAGTGTAATTAGAAAGCTATCTGTATGTTCACTGTAACCATAGGCCGTAAGGTTAAGAAGAAAGTCCTGTTTTTTTAGTGTAAAGTATAAATTTGCATCACCTGCAAGTGATAATTGAGAGGTGTTTTGCATAATAAAGCCTAGTGTCAATAGGTCGGTAATCACTCTACATTTTAATGAGCTATCAAGTACTGGGCTTTTGATGCCAAGGTGTAGATGAGCATAGGGCGTTTGGAAGTATGTATCTTTAAAGAAAAGATATTGGCTTTTATTAGTTTTTGCAAGAGGAAAAGGTACCCCTTCATATGTAGAATCCCCGTTGTAATGTAGCTTAAGATCATTGGGCACCCAATGATTTGGAAGAGGAAGTGAGATTTTTGGATGAATAGTGATTTCATGAAGATGCTTTAGTGTCTCAGAAGGAATTGGCTGGATCGTATATTCTGCACCTAGCCATTTTTCCTGGCGGTCATATTCAATGGTATTAAAGGAGTCTTGTAGAACATAAACGCAGTTATACGGTGTAAGTTGAGTTAGAAGTGTACGTATAAGCTTTGGCTTGAATATAGTTGGCAATACTTGCTTTTGTGGGAATGTTTCAAGTGGCTCAAGATACATTTTATCTGCATTTTTAGAAACAAAAGTAAAGGGGTCAGTTCTAGATTGATATTCATAACCTAGTTGTTGCATTTTAGTATATTGGTTATAAACGTGGGTGGGAATACCACGAAGACTGAGTTGTTTCAATGCCTGGAATACTCTTTCAAGTACAACCTCTTTGGAGTTTAAACCTTTTGTTGTAAGATCAATATCAATGGAAAGAAATCCAGCACCCTTTGCAATACGCTCAAAAGCGATATTTAAATTCTCAGCAAGTGACTCTCGCTTTAGTTGTTCAAATAGTGAATAGTCACCCCCACAATTAAGGGTATATGCGATTAGATTAGCGCACTGACTCTCAACATCTTCTACAAAGTGTATAGGTATTTCCCACATTAAGGAGAGAGTACGTGAATCCCTAATCGGTTTAATTTGTATTAATTGACCTTCCTGAGCCTCCGAGAAAAGTTTTTCATGATATTTATATTGCGTAGGAACGATAGGAACATCACTAAATGTTGTTGTAACATATTGAGTTAGCTCTTCAAGCGGTTTGTTTGAATAAACGACTAGATGCATATGGTCAGCACTGTAGTTCGTCTTATACCAGTTGATTAATTCATCTCTGGGGATCTCGCCTAGCGTGGAGGAATTACCTGTAGAAAATTTAGAGTTGGGATGGTTAGGATTTCCTGTTTCTTTGAGCACCATGAGCATTCTCCATCCATCATGCTCTATATTTTTGGAGTGCTCCTGATCAACTGCCTTGAGCTCTCTATCAATTCCATTTTTATCAAAAAGAGGATCTATAAAAAAATGACCAAATCTATCTAAACCTTCTTCAAAAGCATCGTGATTGATAGAAAACATATAGACGGTTTTGTCTGGAGCTGTATAAGCATTCATAGAGCCGCCATTATCAAGAACATGCTTCCATAGTCCATTTTCTTCAGGGTATTTTTCTGAATTTAGAAAGAGTAGGTGTTCTGTAAAATGTGCTATTCCTGGGTAATTTTCAAGGTCATTCCAAGAACCTACATCTACTGATAAAGCTGCTGCAGAGAGATTGGTATTTGGATCAGAAATAATGTATGCTTCTAAGTGATTATTCAGTCTAATCTTTTTTGTCATTCTCTTTTTTACAGAGGGAGTGCTAATCGATAGTGTATTTTTGTCTTCAATAGTTTCATAAAGAGTATTTGCTTTTTGAGATAATAGAGAAGAAAATAGAACTAGGGAACATAGGATAATTTTATACATGAAAACTCCAAATAGATTAGAAAGGATACTATTTTATGATCGGAAAGCGATCATATTGATCAGTAACCATCTTATAGATATTTTGTGCTCTTTCTTTGCTTATCAGCTTTTTATCTGTTGTATCACGAGAATGAATATTCTTCATATCAATTTCTTCCGAAAAATAGATGTGCACAGGACTTTTGGAAGTTGTACGACATTCACCTAATTCCTTATGGGTAGTTTCTGGAGGAGGAAGAATAGGGTTTGAATAAAGAGAGAGAGGGTAGTAATGCGTGGTATTTTCAGCCTTCTCGCCAAGAAGATACATTAGATCGATAGAGGCAGGGTCAAAGGGGGCTGGATAAGGAACGCCATTCTTGTTCTTCCTATCTCTTCCTCCACTACATGCTATATAAATACAAACACCACCTTCGTTAAGCTTTTTTCTGATGGCTTGTATAGTTTTTTTATTGTGATCAATTATCTCAGCTTTATTTTCCTCGGTGATATATTTCTTTGAGTATATACAGAAGAGATCGACTCCCGCACTAAATGGAGCTGCTAGTGGATCACTTGTGACTCTATCCCCTGCAATATAGTGGATTCTTTGGGCCAAAGAGGGTTCTATCTCTTCAAGTATTAGGCTTATAATTTGTGGCTCAACTTCTGTTTGGTGATTAGAAAACAAAATCACATTTTCTTCTCTATCAAGCTGATCATTGATTTTCTGTATGATAGAAAGATCATTGACTGTAGATTTTTTTTGATCAATTAGAGGTCTAATCATGTCTAGGCCAATCTGATAGTAGTCTATGGGATACCGTTCCTTTTTATGGTAGGCAGGAAAATCACGTGGAGAATGCATCTGCTTATCAATGAGTAGGATCACCTGAGTAAATAGAGGTATAAAGCTGTCGATATTCTTCTTGTCTTTAGTAAGAACAGCGTAATAGTCAGTAAGGAAATGTTGGAAGTTTTTCCAAAACAGACCATACTTAGGATGGGTTAGTTTTTCTTGATCTAAAAGAGCACATAGGGGATTAGCTGGGGGTCGACTCATGGTTCCTTAGGTGATTGATTTCGTAGCTATTAACGTGAAGTTCATCATTTTCAATAAAAGCAATTGTAGCATTATGTTTTTTGCTCAATCCTTCATAGAAACTAAGATCAAATTTTTTCAGGAATGTATGAACGGTTGGATGGAGATTCACTTCTATTTCTAGATGTTCTCTTGCAATATATTTTTTTACCTCACGCTCAATTTCAATGGCGATACTTTCAGCATTTTTTACAAGTCCTGATCCCTTGCAATAAGGACATGTTGAGAGAAGTGTTTGATGCAATGATTCCTTGTTTCTCTGTCTTGTCATCTCTACAAGTCCGAATTCACTCATATTGAGAACTGTGCACTTAGCAGAATCTTCTTTGATTGCATCCTTCAATCTTTCAAGTACTCTTCTTTGGTTTTTTCTTTGTCTCATATCGATAAAATCACAGACAATAAGCCCACCAATACTGCGAATTCTAAGTTGTCTTGCAATTTCATCAGCAGCTTCCATATTGATTTTTACGATAGTCTCTTCGAGATTTTCTTTAGGACTTTGATTAGATTTTCCAGAGTTGACATCGATAGTATGCATTGCTTCAGTACGATCAAAAAATAGATAGCCACCACTTTGAAGCCAGATTTTAGTTCTCAGGGCTTTATCGATTGCAGTTTCTATTGCAAACCGTTCATACATCGGTGTGGAGTCTCGATAGAATTCAATCTTTAGAGGTTCATCAGCAATATATTTGGTGAGCATTTTGCTTGCAGTGAGGTATGTAGGGTAGTCGTCAATAAGAATACGATCATAGTTTTTGTCAAGTGCTGTCATGATGCTTTTTTTTATGTAATCGGATTCCTGATATAGACAGGAAAAGCCTTTTGACTTTTGGAAATTTTCAATAATTTTCTGCCAGATACGAAGAAGTTCATGAGCTTCTTCAATGAGAGAGTCTTGAGTTGCAGAAACTGCTGCTGTTCGGCAGATAAGCCCCATGTCACTAGGCATATCAAAAGCTTTAATCAGTTTTTTTAGTTTGTCTCTTGCACGCAAATCGGTGATTTTTCTTGAGACTCCTCTATGGTTGCTATTAGGCAGAAGCACTAGATAGCGTCCTGGAATCGATAGGTTGGAGGTGAGTCGTGCACCTTTTGAGCCAATTGGTTCTTTGACAACCTGAACTAATACAGTCTGATCATTTTTGAGTATTTTAGAGATATCCTCAGGTGTATTAAGTTCTTTTTTACCACCCTTTTTAAGGTCAAAGTCCATGTCAAACATTTCCTGAAATTTTTGTGTATTTTCAATGATATCGGAAATATGAATGAACCCATTTTCACCTTCACCTATGTCAATAAATGCAGATTGGATATTTTTTAGGATGTTTGTAACTTTTCCGCGATAGACTGAGCCTGTAAGAAGCCTTGTTTTCTTCCTCTCTATTGTCAGATCATGGAGTTTTTTATTGTGTAGCTTGGCTACACGAACTTCTTTTGATTCAATATTAATTAAAATTTCTTTCATAGTTTGCCTAATTCCTTCAGAGGAAATTATATTGTACCCTCATTGATCGATTATTTCTAGTAATTGATTGGCTTTTCTAACGATTGGATGTTCAATTGTTGTAATAATCTCTTGGGGCGTGGCAGAAGAGTGGCATTTAATAATGAGCTTTTTTCCTCCGAGCAAAAAAGCTCCTGGCAGGATTTCGATATTTAGGCTGCAGTGGGGAGCTAGAGCTTCTACAGTTTTGATAAAGATGTTTCCAGAAAACCCATCGCAAATCACAAGATTTACCTTATTTTCTAGTATGTTTGCGCTTTCAATATTTCCAACAAATTGAAACGGAAGATTAGGGTCGTCTTGCATTGCAGATAAAGCTCGGTGTGCCCTAATGTGTTCGCTTCTTCCCTTGTAAAATTCAGTTCCGATATTGAGGAGACCAACTCTAGGATTGTTTATACCTAGTATGGGCAGACACCTGAGGCCCATTTTTGCAAATTCAACGAGGTTTCTATCTGAAGCAACAGCCATAGCGCCGATATCTAAAAGCATACATGGACTATTATTTATTTTAGCGACAGTAGAGAGCGCGGGTTGTTTGTGAAATGGAAGTAGATGAAAATTCTTTTTTGTTAACAAGGAAAGTAGGCCTGTAGAGCCATTAGAAACAATAATGTCAATATCCTCTGTATTTAAAGCATTAAATGCTGTATGTATTGGGGAGTTTCTTAGCTTTCTATAGGCTATTTTATGATCGATGTTCGGATCAATTTGATCTTTACAATATGTTACTTGTATATTGCTTTTTAAAACTCTATTGCCTAGAGATACGCCATCTGGAATAAAAAAATGGGCGTTAAGGTAGGGCTTGTGTTGAATTGAATCCAACACTTCTAAAAGAACACTTCCACAATCGCCTGCTGATAGATCTAAACCGATGGTTGGTTTTTTCAAACTATGCCGCTTGCTTTACTTCTACAACCTTTTTTCCCTTATAATAACCACAGGATTGACAGATTCTATGAGGCGCGTGTTTTGCGCCACAGTTTGAGCAAGTAGCTGATGATTTTTCAGAAAGAAAATGATTTGCACGTCTACTGCCTTTTTTGCTTTTGGATGTTTTTTTTCTTGGTACTGCCATTGTTGTTCTCCTAGCTTATTTTTTTAAGTATTTTTCTATGGAAGCCCTTTCAGGGCATTGACCGTTGTTACATTCTATAATATCAGGGATTTCTCCAAGAGTATAACTTCTAATAGTATCTTGTATATCAAAGGTTTCTTCTCTTATTTCATCGATCTGTTGAGCAATAGTGTGATTATTGATTTCAATAGGCAAACTAGTTTCTTCATTACATATTTTACAGGGTCTAAGTGCTTCGAGGTTGGCAGAAAAATAGATAATCAAAAAATCATTTGTTTTATAGTGTTTGCCTTTAATTTTAAGGGGTGATTTATAAGAAAAGGAGCAATCAGCACTAGTTAATTCTTCAGTTGATAGGGAGAATGAAAAATGTGTTTCAACACCCTCTTCCAATTGATTTAAATTTGCTCGTTTAATGTTGTGAGTATCCATATTCTTATAGTCAATATAATTGCAACATCTATGTTACGGAAGTAATAGGAAAAAATCAACAGGGAACTGATAAAATAGAACTTTCACATTAGAAAAGAAAGGATTTTCTTGATACCTTGATCGGGTATTTCTTGTTGATCAAGATGTAGGCGAAGGTTTTTAAGGAGGTTTCTGGTCGTTGCTCTAAAATCGGAACAAGATAATTTTTGAATAGAAGTCTGAAGGTAGGGTAGAGTGAATTTTTGATCAATGGCCTCTATGAAGATCTCTTTTTTCATCAAGATATTGACGATGCAGTAATAGGGCATTGAAATTTTAAAAATAAATTTTGTACAAAAGGCATCAAAAGGAGAGAGCCTATAGGTAACGATTGTGGGCGTCTCATTGAGAGCTAGCTCGAGAGTGATTGTTCCTGAAGTTGCAAGAGCAAAATATGCATGTTTCATGAGCTCATTATTATATTCTTTTGTGTAGAGCAGGGCATTTGAATTGATTTGCTTGCAGATTGCTTTAATTTGAGGTATTAGTTTGTTATTTGCTACAGAAATAATGGGTTGAAATTCGGTTTTATTTTGTAGGGAGAGTAGTTGAAGCTTTAGGTTTAATTTAATCTCAGCTGATCTGGAACCAGGAAAAATGGCTACTATTTTTTT
>CACLRR010000009.1:0-30000 GCA_902609415.1 uncultured Chlamydiae bacterium | reverse complement strand
TGAGTCCATACTACATCAAGTACACATCGTTTACGGCAAGGACTACCGGGGTATCTAATCCCGTTCGCTCCCCTTGCTCTCGCACCTCAGCGTCAGGAATAAACTAGAAAGCCGCTTTCGCCACAGGTGTTCTTCCATATATCTACGCATTTCACCGCTACACATGGAATTCCGCTTTCTCCGTCTACCCTCTAGGCTACCAGTTTCACGCACAGCACCGATGTTAAGTACCGGTATTTCATGCATGACTTAATAACCCGCCTACGTGCTCTTTACGCCCAATAAATCCGATTAACGCTCGCACCCTCCGTATTACCGCTGCTGCTGGCACGGAGTTAGCAGGTGCTTCTTTTGTTAGTACCTTCAAATCATGCAGCTATTAACCGCAATCTCTTATTCCTAACCGAAAGACTTTTACAACCCGAGGGCCTTCTTCAGTCACGCGGCGTCGCTTCGTCAGGCTTGCGCCCATTGCGAAAGATTCTCGACTGCAGCCTCCCGTAGGAGTCTGGGCAGTGTCTCAGTCCCAGTGTTGGCGATCGACCTCTCAGCCCGCCTAGACGTCTTAGCCTTGGTGAGCTCTTACCTCACCAACAAGCTGATATCTCTTGAACCACTCCCAAACCGCAAGGCCTATCACTAGGTCCCTCACTTTAATACTAGAGAGTACCTCTCTAGCACCACATTCGGTATTAGCGGCTGTTTCCAGCCGTTATTCCCAAGTTTGGGGCACGTTATTCAAGTATTACTAACCCTTTCGCCACTAAACCACCAGCAAGCTGGCAGTTCCGTGCGACTTGCATGCCTTATCCACGCCGCTAGCGTTCAATCTGAACCAGAATCAAATTCTCAACTAACTAATTTTTAAACTCATATTTACGAGGAAATTATCCTCACTAAGCATGTATTACATTTTTATTTGTCACTTCATCTAAGCTGTCAAAACATCTGCAAGATTCAAAGATCATTGCTCTTCTTCTTAACTTATCTTCCTCGTTAAGAGATGAGTATACTATACATACACCCTCTATTTATTCACAAACTTTTTTCACTTTTTTTTATCTCCTTCTTCAAATTTTTTTCACCTCATGCGCAAACAAATAAGAAGCCTCATGAAAATATAGCAAACCAATAAAGTCTTCTATATTAGGTGTGAATTTTCGAAATCTACGTAGCAACTGAATTTGATAATGCTTTATTGTACCAAATAAACTCTAGAGGTTCTCATATCTAATTAATTTATACGCAATATCGATCAACTTCCTATTTTATCTAAAATTACAATTGATAGTTGCAAATGGATTAATCTCACAAAACGAATATTCTAAGCACTATTTAAGGGTTCTTTTATCTTGATGTGAGTTTATGACCGATCTATAAGTAACTCTACTATAGTTATGTCATAATATTTAAAGATCCCAAGTCATTTACCAATATATAATTTTAAAATATTTTGAATTTAGTCATGACTATATTTTTTAATAGAGTTATTGCTAAAAGGCCATTGATACTATCAACAGCCTCAATATATCTGATTGCCATCATTAAATTTAATAGCGAAGAATTCCTCTGATTATAAATTACTTGTTTTCATTATAAAAGTTGCACAAAACAAAATATAATCGTTTTAGTAATTTTTGCTACGATCTAAATTCTATACGCTGGCTACCTCAGAGCTTTTTTCTACAGAAGAAACAAGAGATTCAAAATCAAATTCATGGAATGGCTCTTCATCACGACTTACATACTTCTGTAATCGTTCATGATACTCCTCATAGCCAGTTCCTGAAGGCATCTTCTGTCCAGTAATAATGTTAGATTTGAAATCTAGCAAATAATCCACCTTACCCTCGCACGCTGCATCAGTAAGAACTCTGGTGGTCTCCTGGAAAGAAGCTGCTGAAAAATATGACTCAGTTCCTAATGAAGCCTTTGTAATTCCTAATAATACTGGTGCTGCCTGAGCTGGCTTTCCTCCATCTGCTATAATCTTCTTATTTTCCTGGTGGAAAATCTTCTTGTCAATATCCTCGCCAAACAAGAAAATTGTGTCACCAGGATCTGTAATCCTCACCTTCTGAAGCATCTGTCTAACAATAATCTCAATATGCTTATCATTGATATCTACTCCCTGAAGATTATAAACTTCCTGAACCTGGTTCACTAGATACTTCTGCAGTTCACGTACACCGCAGACATCTAATATTTCCTGAGGTTTAATCATACCCTCTGTAATCTGTTGACCTTTTTCTACATGGTCTCCCTTCTGAACAATAAGGTGTTTATTAATAGGAATTAAATGTTCCTCCTCCATTTGCGTCACTTCATCAGTAACAACAACAATCCTCTTATTCTTCTGAACCCCTCTAAAGTCTATCACACCATCAAGTTTTGCAATCTCTGCATTATCTTTTGGTTTTCTTGCTTCAAATAGCTCAGCCACTCTAGGAAGACCTCCGGTAATATCCTTGGTCTTTACTGCACCTTTTGGAAGCCTTGCTATCTGATCACCAGCTTCTATTAGATCTCCCTCTTCTACCGACATGTGTGATCCTGATGGAATACTATATGTTCCTATAAGCTCCTTAAATTCTTTATCTGCATAAATAAGTACCTGAGGATGTAACTCTCCTCTGTGTTGTCTTACAATAAGTTCTACTTGTCCTGTTTTCTTGTTTACAATCTTTTGTGTAGAAATCCCTTCAACAAGATCCTCATACTTAGCATAACCTTTTTTCTCACAAATAATTGGGAAATTAAACTGTTCGACAATAGCAATCTTCTTGTTCTTTTTTATCTTTTGTCCATCCTCAATCAAGATCTCTGTTCCTAAATCGACAGGGAATGTCTGAAGTGGTTCAATTGAATGACTTGATAGAAGATTCTTATACTCTTCTAGAGATCTATCTTCATCCTTGATTACATGAATAAATCCGTTCTTATTCAATGAAAGCCATTTTGCATCTCTATTTTGTACCGTTCTTATTCCTTCATATACAATTATACCATCATTCTCAGAAACAATCTCAGGATCAATCGATGCTGAAGCAATTCCTCCAAGGTGGAAGGTTCTCATCGTAAGCTGTGTTCCAGGCTCACCTATTGACTGTGCAGCAATAATACCCACCGCCTCACCAAGGGCAATATTCTTTCCATTAGCAAGATTTAAGCCATAACACTTGGCACAAACACCACGTTTCGTCTCACAAGTTAAAGTAGACCGTATTTTAACAGATTCCACTCCACAATTTTCAATCTCCTCTGCCTGGGACGCTGTAAGTACATCTCCAGCCTTTGCTAAAAGTTTTGTTCGATCGCCTGGCATATAGATATTATCACATACTGCTCTACCAAAGATTCTGTCTTTTAAGGACACTAAAACCTCTTGCCCCTGCATAATTGATGTAATTTCAATACCATTTAATGTTTCACAATCATGTTCATTAACAAGAACATCCTGTGCAACATCAACTAAACGTCTTGTTAAATATCCAGAGTCTGCAGTTTTAAGTGCTGTATCAGCTAATCCTTTTCGAGCACCATGAGAAGATATGAAATATTCCAAGACACTCAAGCCCTCCCTAAAATTCGATGTAATAGGTGATTCAATAATTTCACCAGATGGCTTAGCCATCAAACCTCTCAATGCACCCAGCTGTCTAAGCTGTGATTTATTACCCCTCGCTCCAGAATCAATCATCATAAATAGAGAGTTTAAATGCGTCCCATTAGGATGAGAGATCTCATCATAAAGATCGTTAGACAGTTTTTCAGTCATCTCTGTCCAAATAGTAATCGTCTTAGACTTTTTTTCACTCTCTGTAATAATTCCATCTTCATATTGCTTAACTGTCTTAGTAACCTGTTCCTTTGCTTCCTGAACGACCTGATCTTTATGCTGCGGAATAGCAATATCAACAACACCCATCGAACTTGCAGCTTTTGTTGATTCTGCAAAACCTAAATTCTTTAAATCATCTAAGAATTTTACTGTCTTCTCTAAGCCTACCTTCTTATATGTTTCTAGAACTAGATCCTCAAGTTTCTTTTTCTTAATTGCATAATTTTGATAACCCATCTCTTCTGGGACTATCTCGTTAAAAATCACTCTTCCTGGAGTGGTATCAATTATACTATTATTTATACGCAATTTGATCTTCTCATGAGGATGCAATCCTCTTCCAATGTCATCTCTTCTTGAACCTACTTCATTAAACTGAGAATCATCCCAGTTATAACTCCCTGAGGATGATAGCGCATTCATTACTTCATCTGTGCTAGCAAAAATTTTTGTTCTTTCACCAACCTTTTCCCTATCTATGAGAGCTTCATGCATGAGATAATAAAGCCCAAGAAGCATATCTTTACTTGGAATAGCTACAGGTTTTCCGGATGAAGGCAGAAAAATATTATCAGGAGCCATCATTAATAATTTAGCTTCAATCTGCGATTCTATAGAAAGTGGAACATGTACAGCCATCTGGTCACCATCAAAATCGGCATTAAATGCTGCACAGACCAAAGGGTGAACTCTGATTGCCTTTCCTTCTATAAGCACAGGCTCAAATGCTTGGACTCCCAAACGGTGAAGGGTCGGAGCACGATTAAGCAGAACAGGATGACCCTGGATAATCTCTTCTAATACGTCCCAAACTCTTGGGTCTTCTCTCTGTATCATCTTTTTAGCTGCTCTAATCGTGTACATGTAACCATAGTCCTTGAGCTTTTTAACTATAAATGGCTCAAATAACTCTAAAGCCATCTTCTTCGGAAGACCACACTGATTAAACGCTAGTTCAGGCCCAACAACAATCACTGAACGACCGGAATAATCTACTCTTTTACCTAATAAATTTTGTCTGAACCTACCCTGCTTTCCCTTAAGCATTTCAGAAAGGGATTTTAGCGGCCTATTTCCTGCGCCCATAACAGCATTACCATGACGGCCATTATCAAATAGTGCATCAACTGCTTCCTGAAGCATCCTTTTTTCATTTCTTACGATTACCTCAGGTGTCTTTAGCTTTAAGATCGCTTTAAGTCGGTTATTTCTGTTAATCACGCGACGATAAAGGTCATTTAGATCAGACGTTGCAAATCGTCCGCCATCAAGAGGTACAAGTGGTCTTAGGTCAGGAGGAATCACAGGAACCGTACCCATCACAAACGAGTGTTGGGTATTATCAGATGCCTCAAAGGATTCAACAATCTTTAATCGTTTTGCAAGCTTCATTCTTGCTTGCATAGATTTTGTTTTACGTAATTTTTCTTTCAGCTCACGTATAGTGAGAACTAGATCTTCCTTTTCCAGGAGTATCCTAATCGCATCAGCACCCATTCCAGCCTTGAAGGAATCCTTACCCCACTTTTCTTGAGCCTCATTATATTCATTGTCATTAAGTAACTGCTTCTTTTCAAGGTTAGTTCTGCCAGGATCAATAACAACATACTCTTCGTAATAAATCACCCTCTCTAAATCAGAGCTCGTCATACCAAGAAGATTTCCTATCCTAGATGGCTGGGTTTTAAAGAACCAGATATGAACAATAGGAACAGCAAGATCTATATGAGCCATTCTTTGTCTACGCACCTTAGATAAAGTAACTTCTACTCCGCATCGATCACAAACAATGCCTTTATGTTTAATCTTTTTATACTTACCACAAGCGCACTCCCAATCCTTCATCGGTCCAAATATCTTCTCACAAAATAGACCACCTTTTTCAGGCTTAAATGTTCTATAATTGATCGTTTCAGGTTTCTTTATCTCACCTTTAGACCACTCTTCCTTGATTTTCTCATCCGAAGCTATATTTATCGATAATCGATGTATCTGTTTTTCATCATTCAATGCATTCGGTATTTCTAAAATTTCTTGTTCCTTAGTATTGCGTTGATTTAACATTCAACTCTCCAAAAAGAGGTTAATAAAGATTTATTTGCTTAGAAAACACATCTAACTTTCTATGGTATATCTTCATAATCAATCAGCTGTGTTTTCTATATTTCATCCTGTGGGTTGACATCTAAACATAAACCCTGCATTTCTTTTACTAATACATTAAAAGATTCCGGTGTGCCAGAATCAAGAATATTTTCACCTTTGACAATAGACTCATAAATTCTTGTTCTTCCCTCTACATCATCAGATTTAACAGTAAGCATCTCCTGAAGCAAGTTTGCAGCACCATATGCTTCAAGTGCCCACACCTCCATCTCACCGAACCTTTGTCCTCCTCGCTGTGCCTTACCACCTAGTGGTTGCTGCGTTACAAGAGAATAAGGACCTATAGAACGTGCATGGATCTTATCCGCAACAAGGTGTGATAACTTCAACATATAGATATATCCTACAACAACAGGGTTATCAAATCTATGACCTGTCTTGCCATCATATAGATATTCCTTACCTGTTCTTGAAAGACCACAGTCCTCCATCATCTTCCATATTTCTTTTTCAGGAAAACCTTCAAATACTGGCGTTTTTATATATACACCGGATTTTTTTGCCGCATAACCTAAATGTGTTTCAAGCATCTGACCTAAGTTCATCCTAGAGACAATACCCAATGGGTTGAGCACAAATTCAATGGACGTTCCATCAGCAAGATATGGCATATCACTTTCAGGAACAATAATAGAAACGACACCCTTATTACCATGACGTCCTGCCATTTTATCCCCTACCTGAAGCTTACGTTTTGAGGCAATATAGACCTTCACTTGCCTGATAACACCTGCATCAAGCTGGACATCACCTTTTTTCAGATATTCTGTAGCGGCTAAACGCTCAGTATGTAGCTTTTCAAGGTCTCTTCTATATTGAATCAAGATACCTTTCATAGCTAAGTAAACTTCGTGCTCAGGTATGATTAAATTTTCAAGCTTTTCGCTTTCAAGAAGCTCTAAAATACTTTGTGTAACAGCTGTCCCCTCTTCTAGGATAATTTCAGCAGTCTTTTTATGAAGTATCGTTGCAGGTGCTGGCTGGTCTAATAGTAAAACACCCAATTTTTCATGGATTTCAAGTAAAAGATCATCCTCTCTATCCTTAAAATCCTTAAGTATATCATGAACCTTTGTCTTCTCATCAACCAACTCATCATCTGTTTTTGATAATCTATCACGACGACTAAAGATCTTAACATCCATCACTACACCTTCTGTTCCAACTGGAACTGTAAGCGAAGCGTCCTTGACATCTGCAGCTTTCTCACCAAATATAGCGCGAAGTAACCTTTCTTCGGGTGAAAGTTCTGTTTCAGCCTTCGGCGTGATCTTACCAACTAAAATATCACCACCTTTTACCTCAGAGCCAACTCGAATAATCCCATCGTCTCCTAAATTTGCCAAGATCTCTTCAGACACATTCGGAATATCTCTTGTGATCTCTTCTTTACCAAGCTTAGTATCTCTTGCTGTTAGCTCAAATTCTTGTAAATAAACAGATGTATAGTAATCCTTTTTCACCAATTTATCAGAAACAATAATTGCATCCTCATAATTGTATCCGCTCCATGGCATAAAGGCTACTAAGACATTCTTTCCTAGTGCTAACTCACCCTTATCTGTCGCTGGACCATCTGCAATGATATCTCCCGGTAAAATCTTATCGCCAACATTCACTAATGGCGTCTGACTAATGGAAGTGCCAGAATTAGAACGAATGAATTTCTTTAGTACATAGGATCGCTTATCTAATGGATTTTGATCACTAGCTATAATAATCCTAAATCCATCAACATACTCAACCACACCAGATTCCAAGGCTGTAACTACAGCACCAGAATCTCTTGCTGTTCTTTTTTCAAGTCCAGTACCAACTAATGGTGCATCTGGAATGAGGAGAGGAACTGCCTGCCGTTGCATATTAGATCCCATAAGAGCACGGTTAGCATCATCATGTTCGAGAAAAGGTATTAATCCGGTAACAATTGACACTAATTGTTTAGGTGAAACATCCATATGAGTCACAGTATTACTACTTGCAATCTGTGCTTCTCCTGAATGCCTTACCCAAGAAGTGTCACTTACAAACATCTTATACTTGTCTAACTCTGAAGAGGCTTGCGCAATAACACATCTCTCTTCCTGATCTGCTGTCATATATTCAATTTCATCTGTAACAATTCCATCTCTAACTACTCTATATGGCGTTTCAATAAATCCAAATTCATTTATTTTTGCGAATGAAGAAAGGGATGTAATCAATCCAATATTTGGTCCCTCTGGTGTTTCAATTGGGCATATTCGGCCATAGTGACTTGTGTGTACATCACGAACTTCAAATCCTGCTCTATCTCGATTTAATCCACCAGGA
The DNA here is from genome assembly GCA_902609415.1 of uncultured Chlamydiae bacterium. Taxonomy (GTDB): domain Bacteria; phylum Chlamydiota; class Chlamydiia; order Chlamydiales; family CACLRR01; genus CACLRR01. The sequence continues at coordinate 21,680 of CACLRR010000009.1, read as the reverse complement.
CCAAGACTTGATAGCCTTCTCTTATGTGTAAGTTCTGCAAGTGGATTTGCTTGATCCATGAATTGAGATAATTGACTTCGACCAAAAAAGTCCTTAATCACTGACTGAAAGCCTTTAGCTGAAACTGTTTTTCCAGGCGTTAGTGTATCTGTAGAAAAATCAAAGAGATTCATTCTCTCCTTAGTGATTTTTTCCATTCTAACAAAACCAATACGACACTGATTTTGTACAAGTTCCCCAACAGATCTTACTCTTCTGTTTGAAAGGTGATCAATATCATCTATCTTAGCCTCACCTTTATGTTGCTTGAGGTTAATCAGGTATTTCACTGCCTCTATGATATCTTCCTTTCTTAGTGTTACATTTTCTAACACCTCATCATTAACTTCCATTCCAAGCTTATTATTAAGCTTATATCTACCAACACGTCCAAGATTATATCGCTTAGGGTCAAAGAACAGCCTCATAATTAGTGATCTTGAATTAGCAAGTGTTGGTGGTTCACCTGGTCTGATTTTTTGATAAAAATGCTTTAGGGCAGATTCATAGGAATCAGTAGGATCATTTGCAAGCATTTTAATGATTGGAGATGAATCATCTGCATTTAAAGCCACCTTAAGAAGGTGAATATCTGCATCAAGAATTCTCTTAAGCATCGCTGTTGTTAACTTTTCACCTGCTTTACCAAATACAATCCCTTTCTCTTCATCAAGAATATCTTCTGCTAAAATTAACCCTACTAATTTTGTGAAATCCTTATCAGAGCGTAGCTTAATTTTTTGTGTTTCAAAAAATTCCTCGATAATATCAGCATCAGAGGAAAAACCAAGTGTTCTAATAAATGAAGTTACAAGAATCTTTCTTCTTCTCTTCTTCTTATCAACATAAATAAAGATATTATCATTGATGTCGAATGAGGCTTCTAGCCAGCTTCCTCTATAGGGAATCACTCTAAAAGAGTGAAGCATAATCCCTTTAGGATGCATCTGTTGTTCAAAGCAGATACCTGGAGATCTATGCAACTGAGAAACTACCACTCTTTCAGCTCCATTAATAACAAATGTTCCACGTTCAGTCATTAAAGGAAGCGTTCCCATATAAACTTCTTCTTCCTTTATCCCAGTCTCATCCGTCAATCTATAAATTGCCTTAAGAGGTGAGTTATATGTAACACCTCTACTGATACACTCTTCTGGTGTAAACTTTGGTGTTCCTAAGTGATATGAAATAAACTCAAGCGAAATCTTTTCGTCAAATGAATTAATCGGAAATATTTCTCTGAACACTTCCTCCAATCCAATATTTTCTCGTTCACCTGGTAACTGATCCATTTGAAGAAAATCTTTGTATGATTTAATCTGCACCTCTATTAAATTAGGAAGATCAATAATTTCTTCGTATTTTTGGATACTCACCCTGTTAGGTGACTTAGTTAGCATATAAAATTCCCTCCGTGGATATATCGCCTACACTCTAATCTTCTACAGAAGCCCAGTTACAGGCTTCGATAGACATCTAATAAATAACCTTAATCACTTAAAACCTAAGCAGGTTTACATTCAACCTTGCATCCTGCAGCCTCTAATTTACTCTTAAGCTCGTCAGCTGTCTTCTTATCAACGCCCTCTTTAATAGACTTAGGAGCTGATTCTACTATCTCTTTTGCTTCCTTAAGACCCAAACCGGTTGCTGCTCTAACCTCTTTAATTGCTGCAATTTTCTTTTTGTCATCACTTGCAACTAAAACTACATTGAATTCAGTTGCTTCATCTGCAGCTGCATCGGCTCCACCTGCTGCAGGGGCTGCTGCCATTACAACTCCACCACCTGCTGCTGCTTCTACACCCCATGCTTCTTCTAGTCCACTTTTAAGCTGAGACATTTCTAATACGGTTAAAGCATTTAGCTCTTCGACGATTTTCTCTAATTTTGCTTCCATTGTTTTTCTACCTCATTCAAAATTTTATGATTCTTTTTTAACTTTATTTTCTAAGCAGTGCATAGGACTTGTTAGTAAGGAATGAACAACACCAAGCATTTGAGTCATTGGCGCCTGTAGTACTCCTATTAATTGACCTTTCATTGTCTTCTCATCTGGTAAAAGGGAGATTTGCTTAACTTCATCAGGAGAACATTGCTTTCCCTCAAAAACTGCACCCAAAACCTTCACCGTTGAGTCGTTGGCTTTAGTAAAATCAAATAAGGCCTTTGTTGTAAGAACAAAATCCTTACCTGATGTAACCAATCCAACATGCCCTTCTAGATCTGCTAATTCATATTGCATTTTCTCTTCTTGTAAGGACTTCAAAAGAAGACGCTTTTTCAATACAAAAAACGTCCCTCCCGAATGATGAATTGCACCTCTCAAATCAGAGATAAGTCCTGCAGTTAAATTTTTATAACTGGCCAATACAAAACCTGACTCATTCTTAACTCTCTCAGAAATCTCTTTAAATACTAATTTTTTTTCTTCTATCATCTTATTCCACTCTACTTTAATACAGTTTTCAACATTCAACCTTAAGTGCAGGACTCATTGTTGTTGATACATACATGGATCTTATATAAGCACCTTTGGATGATGCAGGCTTTAACTTCTTAATACTTGATAGCAATGCTTCAAAATTTTCATTCAGCTGTTCTACTGAAAATGACTTCTTTCCAAATAAAACAGAGAGTCCTCTAAATTTATCCACTCTAAACTCTAAACGTCCTGCTATCAGCTCTGATACAGCCTTTTCAACATCCTTTGTTACAGTACCACTTTTAGGAGAGGGCATCAGTCCACGAGGACCTAAAATTCTCGCTAACGGAGCAATCTTCTTCATCATCTGAGGACTAGCAACGACAGCATCAAATTCAAGCCAACCAGCCTTAATCTTTTCGACTAGATCACCTGATCCAGACTCTATAGCTCCTGCATTTGTTGCCTTCACTTCATCATCACCTTCACAAATAGCAACTACACGAACTTTTTTTCCTGTGCCATGAGGAAGAGAAACAGTCCCCCTAACACTTTGATCCGACTTAGCAGGATCAACTCCTAATACCATAGCAACTTCAATTGACTCATCAAATTTCGCTGACTCCATTGTCTTCAAAGTTTGGATTGCATCTAACACCGGATAGACCCTCTTAGAATCAATTGTTTGAAGGTTACCCTTATATCGTTTACTTTTCTTTGTCATATTCTCCCTCTAATTCCTTATGTCTATTCCCATTGACCTTGCTGTTCCACAAATTACTTTAAAAGCCGCCTCTCTAGTATACGACATAAGATCATCCATCTTTCGATCAACAACTTCATAAACTTGCTCCTGACTCAGAGTTGCAACCTTATCTCTATTGGGCACACCTGAACCCTTTTTAATATTAGCAGCCTTCTTCAGAAGTTCAGCGGCTGGTGGTTGTCCATGAAGAAACGTAAAACTCTTATCTTGATAAACACTAATAGTTACAGGAAGTATATCACCCGATTGTTTTGTTGTTTTTGCATTAAATTCCTTGCAAAAAGCCATGATATTGACACCCGCAGCCCCAAGTGCTGGCCCAATAGGCGGTGCTGGATTTGCTTTCCCTGCTGGTATATGTAATTTAATTACTTTTGATAATTTCTTCTTTGCCATATTTTGATCATCCCTTAATTACTCATTCGATATAGCATCAACCTTAGAAAAATCAAGATCATCAACCTTAGTTTCCCTTCCAAAAATTGAAACCATTACACTTAAACTTCCTTTTTCTTGAGAAACCTCAACAATCTTACCTGAGAAATTCTCAAATGGTCCATCATTTATTTTGACCTGTTCACCAGGCTTAAGATTAAACTTAGGACTAACTTTTTCTTTTTTATTCCTCTGATCATCCAGAATTGACGTTACTTCATCATCTGAAAGCCGGCTAGGTTTATCGCCACCCAGAAAACTAATAACGCCTTGAACCTCTTTGAATTTATGCCACAAATCATCACTCATAGTCATATTAACAAAGATATAGCCAGGGTATATATTGTTTTCTCTAACCTTAAGCTCTCCTTTCTTCATTTCAGAAATTTTTTCAACAGGCACCATAATCTCTTCTACAGCAGAATCTAAACTCTGCTTCCTACACATCTCCCCAAGAGAGCGTTTAACCTTTTGCTCGTGACCACTCATCACCTGAAGAACGTACCATTTTGTCATTACTAATTCCTTTATTTGAAGAACATACCAATCAATTGATTAACGCCTAAAATTCCATTTCTTATAAACAAGTCGGCTAAATATACAGCAATGCCGAAAAAAAGAGTAGAAAATACTACAACTTTTGTTAATTTCATTAGTTCAGGTCGAGCGGTCCAGGATACCTTGCCAATTTCATCCTTGAAATCGGCAATAAAAGAGCGTACCTTTTTCTTTTTCACTTTGTTAAACAACGGTTCCACCTTATCTACCATAATCATCCCTTATAGAACAAAATTCAATTACGAGAGTGGAGGGACTCGAACCCCCGACCTACGGTTTTGGAGACCGACGCTCTAGCCAGCTGAGCTACACTCCCAAATACAGGAAAGAGGTAAAGTGAACTTCACCTCTCTCTAGTGTCAATAGATTAATTAATAATCTTGCTAACAGTTCCCGCACCAATTGTTCTACCACCTTCTCTGATAGCAAAACGCATACCTTCTTCCATAGCAATTGCTGAGATCAACTCTCCTGTAATCTCTAAATTGTCTCCTGGCATTACCATTTCTACTCCTTCAGGCAATTCTACAACTCCAGTAACATCTGTTGTTCTAAAATAGAACTGAGGTCTATAACCTTTAAAGAAAGGCTTATGTCTACCACCTTCATCTTTAGTAAGGATATAAACTTGTCCAATAAACTTTGTGTGAGGTGTACATGTCCCAGGAGCTGCAAGAACCATACCTCTTTCAATCTCACCTTTCCCAACTCCACGAAGAAGAACACCTACGTTCTCTCCTGCCCTAGCCTCATCAAGAAGCTTTTTAAACATCTCAAGACCAGTTGCAGTAGTCTGACGAGTCTCTCCAAGACCTACGATTTCTAGTTTGTCATTAATTTTCACTATTCCTTTCTCAACTTTACCAGTTGCTACTGTTCCCCTTCCCGCAATTGAGAAGACATCCTCTACTGGCATTAAGTAAGGTTTTTCAACTTCACGCTTAGGCTCTGGTATTTTCTCATCAACAAGGCTCATTAACTCCATAATCTTTTCCACATACTGAGCGTCGCCTTCAAGCGCTTTTAATGCTGACCCTCTTACTATACCCACATCTTCGAAACCCTTCTCTTCAAGAAGCTCCTGAAGCTCCATCTCTACTAAATCAAGAAGCTCTTCGTCACCTGCACTAATTTGATCAACTTTATTGATGAAAACAACAATGCTAGGTACCCCTACCTGTTTAGCTAGAAGTATGTGCTCTTTTGTTTGAGGCATGGCTCCATCAGTAGCAGCAACTACAAGAATGGCTCCATCCATTTGAGCTGCACCTGTAATCATGTTCTTAACGTAGTCTGCGTGTCCTGGACAATCAACGTGTGCGTAATGTCTCTTCTCTGTTTCATACTCAACATGGCTAGAGTTAATAGTAATCCCTCTAGCTTTTTCTTCTGGCGCGTTATCAATAGCAGAATAATCTTTAAATTCGGCTCCCCCTGCTTCAGCTAAAACCTTAGTAATAGCAGCAGTAAGCGTCGTTTTACCGTGATCAACGTGACCAATTGTTCCAACATTAAGGTGTGGTTTATTTCTTTCATGTGTTTCTTTAGCCATTTTAAATTTCCCTCCAGAAGCCTATTGTTATTTTTCTGCCCAAGATAGGATTCGAACCTACGACCCCTTCCTTACCATGGAAGTGCTCTACCAACTGAGCTACCTGGGCAAACTTTTATTCTAACTTATTTTTCGAACGTTGTAATTAGTCTTTATAAAAGTTATCTATTTGAAAGCGCATAGCATAAACCTCTTTTCAAATAAATGCAACCATTACACCAAATTATTTATCGTTTTCTTATTTTCTTGTATTGTGTCTATATACAATACGCCCTCTAGACAAATCATAAGGTGATAATTCTACAGTCACACTATCTCCCTCGATCACTCTTATATTCCTTACCCTCATCTTCCCAGACATGTGCGCCTGCACCTTTAGGCCATTTTCTAGGTGCACATCAAAGGAATTATTTGGATGAGCTTTGTCAACAGTTCCTTCTGCCTCAATTTTCTGACTATTCTTTACCATACTATTCTACTTACCTTTTTTAAAAAATAAAACCACATAGGTACGTTGATTATACACTTCCTACTTTATAGTGCAAATGGTTTAAAACCACTCTTTACCCTGTACAAATTCCTATTCTAGATGTTATAATTAGTGCAACAAAACGAGAATTTAATGAACTCTAAAAAAGAACTTTATATTCAAAATCTTTTTAATGGCCTCAATTCTCAAGAGGCTATCTATCAGAAAATATTATCTCTAGCTAAACAGGAATCACCATTTGATCCTCAATTCAAATCAGAGGAGTACAGGGTCAAAGGTTGTCAAAGTAACATGTTCCTCTATTCAATAAAAAAAGATGGTAAATTAAAGTTTTATGTGTCATCTGATGCTCTTATATCACAAGGCCTAGCTCTTATTGTCACATATTTATTTAATCATGAAACACCCAACAACATCCTTCAATACCAACCTAATATTTTAACCAATCTTAAAATCACTACCTCTCTTTCAATGAATAGATCCAATGGAGTTCAGAGTCTCATGACTACAATCAAAAAACATGCCCTTAACCATATTACTAATGGAGAAATCCAATGACAGACTCTTTATTACCCTTACCTCAAAGTATATTAGCCTCATATATAATACCATCAGAAGGGCTCACTCCAAAAGATATAGGAACACTCCAAAAGGCTAGAATTATTGAAGTCATCACAATAATAGCGGCTACAGCTATTATTGCTGCCACCGCATTTTACCACTATACACACTTAACTGAAACCCCCTCCCTTATTTCAAACCAAACTATGGCGGCAGGCATGATCTCCCACACCCTTCTTTCTCACACATTAACTCTCTCAGAAAAGATTTCTTCTTATATTCTTTGTAAACTAGGAGATATCAATAATTTCAGAGACCTTCTTCTTTTAAAACAGAAACAAAAACTCCTTAATAAACTAGAAGAAATGGGTGTAGATAATCAAGACCCTAGAGGATATGCTGAGTATCTAAAGAACGAAGTACTCACCCCCCTCCTTAACAAGACGCTCGAAACAAGAAATTTAGCACATTATGAAGACCTTAAAACAAATGCTGTACAATTAGCAGTCTACATAGGAAAGCTTAATAATGGAGAAGATAGACCTGCCCTCCTTCTTTCAAATAAATTAACTTCTGAATTACTTCGTGATCACAGAGGTTCTTCCACAGTTATTCGGCTAGGTGTTAGACAAATAACCGCTCAAGAGATCTATGAATTAGAATTACCTCTGATCTCTGAAGAAGAACTACGTCCGTACCCGCGAACTCGGATTGAAGAAGGTGAAGTATTGGAAATGGAAGAAGAAGTTGCTTCAGATCCAATTGTAAAAGTTGATGTTAATGCTTTTGTTTCTATGTTTTCTTCTGGAGAAGTATAAACCTTCCATACCACACAGAAAATAGAGAGATTGAAATAAGGAAAATAAATAAGATATTTAGCAATAATGAGCTCATAGCTAGCGGAGTATCAATAAAAATTGCTGTGAGATAAAGTGTGGGTGTTACAACCATTAGTCCCAAAATCACACGAGCCCATCCCCTATTTTCTATAGAAAACAAATCGGCAAGAAGCCTAAATAAAGCAAAACCTACCACTAAATAGCTTCCAATATAGACTGCAAAATAAACGCCATTACTTTGCAGATTATATAAAGAACCTTGAATAAATATAGCTACAAGAAAGACAAAAAATAGGACACCTTTTCTTTGCACGAACTTCTGCTTACATAATGGTATAACTAATGTCATTAAAAATAGCTCTCTTAGGAGATATGAAAAATCAAATCCAAACTCTACCTTAACTATATCCCAACTAGCAAGAATTAGGGAAACTAGAAGCCCACATAAAGGAAGATAAAGTACAAAATTAAATATTCTCTTTGACATAAAGAAGAAGCTACCTAGGATTAGGGACCAGAGTATTAGTGCTATTAGGCTATGCGTTCCTCCCATCCATTCATCAAGAACTATTGATCCTTTTTGTGAGAAAACAATCATGAAAAGATAACCACAACACAATGTTATAACAGTAATAATAAGTGAAATAAGCTTTCCGTAAAGATGTTTATAAAAAGAGAAAAGGTGACCGCCACTTTCCTTAAACCAAAGATAACTATTTGCTATAAGTAATGAATAGATAAAGGTAACAACAACAAAAAAGAGCAGAGGTAAAGGATGCAGTGGAATGTTCCCCACCCCTAGTAATATAAAGAAAATAAGCAATGAAGCTAAATTAAATCGGACCATGTAATAATTGAAGGTTTAGATCCCCCTCTTACCTCAATATTTCCACTATCATCAATCGCAATATTTGATTCAAGTCGAATTCCATATTCTGAAAAATAAAGGGAAGGCTCTATTGAATAACAAGCATTATTAGTTACCAACCTAGTATCCTTCATTTCTAGACAATCAAGGTTTGCTCCAAAATCACCATGAACTCTTTCATTAATGCAATGTCCAGTACGATGACAACAGTACTTGAGTTGATTTTTTTCCTTAAAATAATTTATAGTCTCCAGATCAACTTCAAAACCTCTTAATAGTTTTTTCTCTTTCATTCTGCTTTGTACAAGTGATATACACCTCTGAGTAGCTTCATAAACAATTGCATATCTTTCAGATAGTAGGGAGTCAGTATCCTTACCCAGATAAAACATCTTTGTTAAATCAGAATAGACGCTATCCTTCTCATTAAGCCTACCCCATGCATCAATCATTAGCACTTTATTCTTTTCTAATTTTGCTCCTCTTCCCTCCACCGTATAGTGCGGAAAGGATGAATTTCTACCAACAGCACAAATAGGCACCCCTACGGTCAACAAATCTGATGTATCCATTCTATTAAGTATATACTCCTGAAGATCCTTTTCATAAAACCCCTTCTCCAGATTTTTCATCGCATAAGCCGCAGCATCTAATTGAATCTTATCTAAGAGTTCAGAAGCACTTTTCTGCTGATCAAGCTGTTTTATAGTTAGTTTTGAAAATAGCTCCACAATCAGGTTAGAAGAACTGGCAATTTCTACATGTAACTCGCGGAGCATATCAACTACCGCACCATCAACGCGAGAAAAACTTGGGATATCCTGAGAATATTCAATAGCTATTCTTTTTCCTCCAACAAGCCTTGTTAATAAGACCTTAAGCTCATCTTGTCCGCAGTAACTACACTTATCACCCTGTAAATGATCCAATACATGCTTTTCTACATCATGGACAATTTTAATAGAATTTCCAATTGAAGGAATAAAATAAAATGTCTGACGCGATACTTCCCCACTATTTATACCGAGAATTTTCATTGCATGACTGTTTAGATCGTTATAATGATAAAGTAGCCATCCATCTAACTTTTCTTGCTTAATCAGTCTCTGAGTAGCTACAATACCTTTATCTACTAATGGTATAGACATAATATAACACTCGCTGCAGCAATCTTGGTAAGAATCTCAAATGGCTCACCCATTGTTTTTAATAAAAAAGGCAAAGCTTTCCTATCCCCAATATTTCCTAATGCCTCAAGAATATACATTTTAGTTTCAAAGTTTACTTTTGAGTATCCCTCAATCAATCTGTCTAATCCAGTATTATCCTTAGCAAAAAAAGCTAGAGCCAATGCTGCTTGTAGAGATATTGCCTCATCCTTATCATTCAACATTGTACGAATCATTTCTACAGCATCCACATCAGATTCTCCAAGAAGTAGTACAGCAGCATTTCCTGCAACGCCCCACACACTCTTTTTAAGAAGATCTTTTGTAAGACCTACAGCTTGTTTTGCTTCAACTATACAAAGGGTATTAAGTAGATTCAATCTTGTCATCTGATCTATCATCTCAGGATATTGATGTGTAATATGGTGATGTAATGCCTTTGTTGGAAGAATAATTGTACCATCAAAAAAAGAGATATGGTCCTCCTGAATCTTCTCTTTATGATGCGCTACAAAATGACAAAGATAATCAATAGCTTCTTTCTCCTTGTGATTAAGCTTAATCATAGATAAAGCCATCGTAGCTTTTATATATGGATCCTCCTGATTCTTAAAGCACTCCTCCATCAATGAATAACTTTTCATTCCACCACTTGCAATATACCCCGCAGTAAATTGCTTGACCTTATTACTACCTGATAAAATGCCTTTTCTTAGTCCTTCTATCGCCATCTTTTCGCCACACTGCAAAAGAAGCCAACTCGCAGCGGTTGAGAGATAAACATTATCACACTGCATATACTCCTTTAAAAGCGTATGAGTTTCAGGATACAAAGAGAAATCTAGGTTCATTGAACCGATAGCACCAATAGCTTGGAGTTGAATTTCTAATACGGGATCTTTTAGAAAGGCAAAAATTAGCGAACTATCTTTACTGTCGCCATAATAAAACAAGTAATGCAGAGCTAAGCTTCTAAGTCCTATACTTTTATTTTTAGAAAAATACTCAATTTCTGAAATAGTAAAGTTCTCTTTAATTCTTAAAATAGCCTCAATACATGCGCTCTCTTCCATGGAGCTCAAATTTTTTGTTTGCAATAAACCCTTAAGCAAACCAAGAGCATTATCCATTTTAAGCATAGCTACAGATCGAATAAGTGCTACTCTTACTTCAGCTTTTGTTTCACTCTTTAACTTTTCATAAAGCTTTTCTTTAACAATCTGATCAGGAAAATAGGCTCCATACTTTGCTGCCGCTAATCGTATAGCAAAGTTTGATGAATCCAAAGACTCAATAAGTAGTTTTAATGCTCGACTATCAGAAGTGTGCAGAGCGCCACTTAGAGCTATGAGCTTGACTAGTTCAGTAGAATCCTTTTGATTTAAAAGCATACTCCAAGCAAGATCTTCAATTAGATCAAAATCTTTATGTAGATTCAGGCTATTTATTTCTCTACTCTCCTGATAAAGTTTTAATGCTTTTCTTGGATGATCAGCAAGCGCCAAACTACGTATTGATAGATCTTTTAATACAATGTCCTGGGGGAAAATCTTCATACCTAACTCAGAAATCTCAAAGGCTTTAGAGTAATCTTTTATTACAATATTTGCTTCAATCATTTTAGCAAATTCTTCAGCTGAAGATGTATGTGCTGAGGTTAAAAAATGGCAGTAAATACTCGCTATAAATATAGGTAAACAACATCCTCTAATCATACTTCCCCTTCAGTATCTTTTCTACTGCCTTAATTGCTGATTCTAATGTCTTCCATATAGATATAAAAGAATTCTTATGACAAAAAATAGCCCCTTCTATGGAACAGACATTTTCTAATTTATCACCTGAAAGCCCACACCAACTATCGGGGTGAGGGAACCTTTTATCCATTCTTTGTTCTATAGAGGGAGGTATGCAGCGTAATTTATAATTTTCTCCCGCCTGCATAATAATAAATTGTGCTGGGTGATTACCAGAATAAGACTCTTTTTCTATGGAAAAAAAAAGCTCTACCCATGGCAAAGGCTCATCAAATAAGAGATAGCGGGGATGTTTTTTTGTACCCTCTCTCATGACAACTTCAATCTTCTCTCTAACCTGCTCTAAATAATTGTGCCGCTCAATAAGTCTTAATAAATATCCTTTAACAAAGCTTACAGCCTCCATAAATTTCTTATCCATCTCTTCAGCAGTAATATTTTGATCAAGGGGCATGTAACTTTCAACAACCGAGGAGAATGAAGCGTGGCCATAAACTGGAGTTGAAAGCCCATTATCAATAGCATCAACTCCTATTATAACACTATTATTTAAATAATCACGAAGTGGTGTCGTAATAATTCCTTGCTTTTCTAAATAGAATAAAATCAGTCCAGCACTACTTTTATCCCCTTTATACTCTCTCTGATGATGATCAAATAGTTTCTTTTCCTCATCATAGTAGCCTCCCATATCACATACATAAACATATGGATGATAATCTTCAGGTTTATTTAATCTTCTTCTATAAATTTTATCTATATCGATTTCATTAAAACATAAAAGAAGGGCACAAGCAGTAACTTCATCAGCGTGAAAAGCATCAGCATGAGTGATAAATGACCTAGGAATTTTATAGGATGGTATAGAATTCACACTCACCTTTTTAAAAAAAACAAATAATAAATTAGAAAAAATTAATTCACAAGTTTCTTGTTTTTTCATCAGTAGTTTTTCTCTAAGAGTAACTATATATAACAGCTTACAAATTTCTTTCTTTAAAGAGAATTAATAGTAGTTATGAACAACTTTGACTCCATACTACTTTAAGCTCTTGAACAAATATTCTTAACTTTTTTAAAGATCTCAAGTTACTTAATTTCAGTATTATGCGATTAGACTGTACTTATGGCAACAACAGAAGTTACCTCAAATAACACGCTCTACAATTCACTCTAGCTCCTTTTTTACACAACTTCTACACAATCTTTCCACATTAAATTTTTCTTGCTTTTTCTCTTGTTCACAGATGTTATTTTTTCTAGCCTAGAAACCATTATTCTGCTATTTCAAAATCTATGGCCCCTCATTATTTAGCTCACCTTGATCTCATCTCTGTTGAAGGGAAAATCGCTAATATTTTAGATCCTCGCTCATCAACTGTTGAAGTTCTATTTCAAAATGTAAATGCGAACTTTAAAGGATTCTATCTCCCAAATGACACGATTGAATTTATTATCAAAAGTTCACTTTCACAACTTGGTATAAACTCTAAACTCCTAAATATAGATATTAATAGGCGTCAGCAAAAAATTGTTGCAACTATTCAATTTTTTGCCCTATCACAACTTGGAAAAAAGCTCCTTCCTTTAGTTACAGAAGGTCTTTATGTAGGTAAACTGTTTTCTCGACAGCTAGAGAGACGGATCCGTTCATATGATTATATTAATCGTCTCTTCCACAAGACTGACAAACAGCATAGACATCTCTTTTCATTAGCAGATAATCCCGCACCGAACGAGTATCTATATGAAGACAAGAAACACAAACGTATCATAGCAAAAATACCAATCAAAACCCAATTTTATCTACACTCAAATGAACTTATTGATATAGCGCCAGCAATCATTCATCTATTAAAAAAAAGTGACAATGATATTTCAATACGAGCAATGATTAGTGACTACCTTAAACCAGCTTCCGATGAAGAAATTACCAATCAAGGATTTGTTCTTATACAAACCCAACCTAATACACTACAAACCCTCTATGCCCGAGTTGCTTATGATCTACTTCCAAAAAATATATCGCACATACAAGCAACTATTCTAACCCCTAACACTATTAGAAATAGAAATATATTTGCGTTTTTTAGCTCTAATCAAAATTTCATAGAGTCTCTAAAATCCGTAAGCTCAATTCCACTTGAATTCTACTCACTTGAATCCTTCAGAGAGTCATTTCAATTGTCTGATAGAAAACTCTACCAACTATGCGCAAATAAACCCGCAACGCTCTTTGCAGCCTTTAAAACAGCACCAAAAGAGACTAGGGCTTCCATCTTTATCGCTAAGGGATCGTCGCTTATAAATATAAAACAATCTGACTGGATCGCTGAAGATGATATAGATAGATCCCTTGTCATTCCTCCAAAAACTGAAAATGAAAAAAAACAAATTATATCTTTTATCGAAAAACAATCAATCTATCCTATCCTAAAGGCAATAGAAGAGAGTATTATTAGTAGCGAAGGTATTATTATAACAAAATACTTCCCACCCACAATCCTTAAAAGTCTACTTCTTCACAAAAATGTAAGGCACCAGGTCAAGGGTATATACTTTAAAGAACCCTCAAAAAAATATGAAAAATATTTCTCTCACGAAGATAGGCAGCTACTCCTAGATCTTGCAAAAGCGGGTATTGAGATCTTCTGGGTAAATGAAGAGTTTGATCTCCTACTGATCTATGCCTTGAGAAGCGATGGAAACTCTGGGATGTTCATTCCTATCGATATGCAAACACAATTTAATAACGCTGTTTTCTTTGGAATCTATGGATCCAGATTCCAGCTTGATACCGCCGCCCTTTCTTCTATTAAGGAGATATTTTCTGGTCTACTAAAACTACAAGAAAAATCTACACATCCCGAATTTAATAAATCACATTTTCCTGCAATAGTAACAGGAGGCGGTCCTGGAATAATGGAATTGGCAAACAAAACAGCCAAAGAGCTAAACATACTATCCCTTGCAAATGTTGTTAATTTTAGTAAACAACATGAATCAGGAAAAAAAATAGATCTTGAGCCAATCAATCCCTTCATTCAGGGAATTATGACCTACCGCATTGAACAAATTGTCGTTAGACAGAATGAATTTCAGCTTGACTTTCCGATTTTCTTTCCAGGGGGTATAGGGACTGACTTTGAATTCGCTCTCGAAGCACTTCTTCTACAGGTGAGAGCAAAAAAACCAAGACCTATCATTCTTTTTGGCAAAAAATCCTACTGGAAATCAAAAATTACCCACACATTTAAGAAAAACCTCGAGATAGGATCAATCATTGGTACAGAATGGATTACCCAATATCTCTTCCAGGCAAATACCGTGGAAGATGTTTTAAAGATTTATAAACAGTACTTTGATAAAAAAATCAACTTTGAAAATAGAAAATATCCACTGGGTTTTAGAATCCCCAAGAAACTCTAAATGCAGTATACTCAGTCTTTTCCTTAAAAAACTGTCCTTCACTATTACCATTATGGTATTCTATAAACATACGCACCTTTCTACCCGCACTCTGCAACTTTGACCACTCATATCCAACTTGCATATTAATACTAAACCTATAATTTGTTGCCTGCCAATTTTGAACATCTATAGCAATAAAGGGACTACCATATAATTTGTGATAAAAAGACTTCATCCCTAATGCTCTCAACTCCATACCATAATCAAGATAAAATCTCTTCATATCAAAAAGGTTATCACTATTTACTACAACCCCAGGACCGAAATAGAGCCTAACACCATCATGTACTTGGCACGAAGAAATTAGATCAATAGCCTCAAAACTGGGGTTTAATCTTATAACATTCTTTGTATTAACAAGATACTCATCACCTAAATGTGATGATATATGATAAAGACGAAGACGATAGGCCCAACTATCAAAGGCATAAGTTATTGGAATAGAAAGCATATAATCTGTATTTACAAGTTCCGCCCATTCATCTTTTGGAGTTTTTTGATCATCAAACTGAAAAACCCCCCAGACACAAGCGCTAATATCTATTTGAAGGTCCCCATGCCATATAAAAACATCATTCCATCTAAAAACAGGAAAAATATCTCCTAAAGAAATAGGTATGATCCTTTTACCAAGAACCCTATCTCCATAGCGGTAGCCAATTGAATAATTAGCTTCTCGTGGATTTGCTACAAGAGGTGGGAATAAAACAGAGGCTTCTGGAAACCACACTCCCTTAATACGAGGACGCTTATACTTATCCTTAATTCTATTTGCAATTTCTTCACTCATCGGCTCGACTTTAACACCCTTAACATCAGGCATATCAGAAACAAAAGCAATAATGCTTCTACCTATTCTCTCATCATTTGGAAGATTATAAAGGAAGACAACCTGATCCTTCACATACACAATAACATTATATTCATAATAGTTAGCATCAATTTGAGACTGTATATACCCCTCCATATATGATGCAGTCTCTTCATTCAATCGATCTATAGGAATTTGATCTGCCCTACTCAATTTAAAAAACCACCCCTGCTTCTTCTCTTTTACATCACCCGTATTACTAATTACTGAGAATGTCTCAGTAGGTAATGAATCAGCAGGAGTCTGAGCAGGTTGTGTTTTATATAAAATCTGCCCTAGAGAAAGTGAAGCCAACAAGGTAATGCTAACTGAATATATAAAAACTCTTTTCATAATAAGACTCACTATGAATATGGAAGATTTTTTTCAAGAACTTTAATAGAAGAATAGAAAAACAAAGAAATTCTTGATTTCTTCTACTGAAATAGTCTACAATTTTCTCAATATTTTTCTAATTGGGGCCCATAGCTCAGTTGGTTAGAGCACCGGACTCATAATCCGTTGGTCGGGGGTTCAAGTCCCTCTGGGCCCAAATTATACTATGTCATGATCACTATAGGTTTCAATGGAACACCTTTCAGGAAGTCTAGAGAAGATCCTATTTTCAAATGAAGACAACGGCTTTGCAGTTGCAAAGCTTAATAAGCGAAAACAAGATAGAGAAGGGGTTACAATTGTAGGCAATTTTGCCTCTATTAAGCCTGGTGAGACAATAAATTGCAAAGGTCACTGGAAACACCACCCCAAATTCGGCAAACAATTTATTGTTGAAAACTATACCCTATCAACACCAAAAGATCTCATTGGCATTCAACGCTACCTAGAATCTGGCCTAATCAAAGGAATAGGCCCAACCTACGCTAACAGAATTGTAGAAGTTTTTGGCCTAGATACTCTTGAAGTGATTGATAAAACTCCAGAAAGGCTCTTAGAAGTGGATGGTATTGGCCCAAAACGTATTGAAATTATTGAAAAACATTGGGATCAAAATATATCAATGCGTGAAGTAATTATCTTTCTCAGATCCCACGGAATTGGTCCATCTCTTGCCCAAAAAATATACAAAAAGTTTCAAGACAAAGCAATAGATGTGATTAAAGCCAATCCATATACTCTAGCTAAATCAATGTTTGGTGTAGGATTTAAAACGATAGATAAAATTGCAAAAAGCCTAGGTATTGAAAAAAACCACCCAATGCGTGTACTTGCTGGTATTGAATATGTGCTCAAAGAACTTTCAAACTCGGGACACACCTGCTATCCAGAAGAATTACTACTCAATGAAACAAAAGAAAGACTAGAAATTGAATACCATGATCTTAATACAGCTATTCTAACTCTTGAGGAAGAAAATGTTATCGTTCGAGAGGAAGTACTCGAAGACAATATTCCAATATTAATGGTATGGATTAAATACCTATACATTGCTGAAAAAGGAATTAATGCTCATCTTAAGCGTATTAATAATCATTCCGTTAATTTTAGACATATTGATGTTGAAAAAGCAATACTCTGGAGTCAGGATCTACAAAAGATTAGATTTGCCAAAGAACAAATTGAAGCACTTAGTGACTCACTGGGTAATAAAATCCATATTATAACAGGTGGTCCTGGTACCGGAAAAAGTACTCTTACAAAAGCAATCCTCTCCATTCATCTAAAACTAACTGAAAATATACTCCTAGCTGCTCCAACAGGAAAGGCAGCAAAACGTCTTAGCCAGATCACAAGAAATAGAGCCTCTACAATCCATAGCCTCCTTGAATATGATTTTACGACAGGAAAATTCAAGCGTGGAAAGGATAATCCCCTTCCTTGTGATCTAATTATCATCGATGAAGCATCAATGATTGATACTTTACTAATGTTCTGCTTACTTAAAGCCATTCCCTCTCACGCAAGAGTCATTATTATTGGGGATATAGATCAATTACCTAGTATAGGACCTGGCAATGTCCTCCATGAAATTATTGCTACTCAGCTAATCAGTACATCTAGGCTTAAGCAAATCTTTCGCCAGGGTAAAGGTTCAATGATTTCTCTTTCTGCTCACAATATTAATAAAGGTCTCTTTCCTATTCTTCAAAAACCTAAAAAAGGTGCAGACTTTTTATTTTTTGAACATAAGGAAACCGAAAATATTCTTTCAACAATTATTGATCTCAATGTTAATCAGATCCCCCAAGCCTATAATCTAGCGCCTCTTCATGACATACAAATACTCTCACCAATGAGAAAAGGAATTATCGGAATAGATAATCTAAATCAACAACTTCAACATATTCTTAATCCAAGAACAGAAGGGATCGAACATTTTGGTCACCGTTTTAAAGTTGGCGATAAGGTGATGCAAATAAGAAATAACTATTCAAAAAAGGTGTTCAATGGAGATGTTGGTTTCATTGATTCTATTGATGTAGAAGAAAAACAAATTCATATCCACTTTAATACCAATCTCATTACATATGAATATACAGACATGGATGAGATCAGATTAGCCTACAGCGTCTCTATTCATAAATACCAAGGTAGCGAAGCTCCATGTATCATTATTCCCATCCATACAAGCCACTTTAAGCTTCTTCAGAGAAACCTCTTATATACTGCAATCACTAGAGGAAAAAGGCTAGTTATTCTTGTAGGAGACAAAAAAGCTATTGCCATTGCTATTCAAAATAACGATGTTAAAAAACGCTATACCTCTCTTTCCTATTTTATTAGTACAAACTAGATCTACGCTCCTCCGTCAATATCATTTACCTCTGGTGAATAAACAGATGGAAAAGCAACTCTTTGGGAACCTGTCTTTAATCTAGAACTACCTGAGAGCTGATCACCATGCTCCACAGCTTGTTGGTAAAGACCCGCAGCAATAACTGCCTCCTCCGGACGGGCTAATTGAGACCCTCTCGCTAAAGTGTTAACAAAAGATGGTGGCAACCACCTAACAACACGATCTCCTATCTCTCTTAGCGGTTGGCTGTGAACAAAGCTACCCCTTAGTAAGGTCTGCTCAAAAGCAAGTAATCTTTCAGTGTCTATGTAAGTAATTGTTTGTCTTAGACGCTTTAAATCCTCTTTCTTTCCCTCTATCCTGCCTAAATAAATTGCACGTAACTCGTTAATTGTATCATCTGTTAGTATAACCTCTGAACTTTCAAATATCTGTTGAATATTAAATAAAGCTAATATCCAAGGGGGAACACCCTCCCTAGAAATTTCCTTCTTCATTCCACTAAACTTTTCAAAAAGGTTAGCTAAATCAGCATTAGCTGCAGATAATTGGTCATGCCAAAATCTAGGCTTACTTCCTAAGGGAAAAAGAAAATGGTCTAATTCCTTTCTTCTACGCTTATCAGCTGCTTCTAATACCTGAAGGCGAAACGCAGCAACTCCACAAAGGCCACTTGAAAACAATAAGACAGTTTCTAAAGTACCAGTGTTACCTTCTCCCTGTAATTTTTGTAACATTGTCTGAATTGATGCTGTAAGAAAACTACCTGCTGCAACGAAATATGAACCATATTTGGTTAATTGCCTTTTTCTATATCCACAAAAGAATTTCGCATCCAAACTGTCTCTATATAACTGCATAATCCTTATCAAAAGGGTGATCTTGTAAAGATTCCGCAAATGCACCCTAAATTCTGCAGTGACTGGACTCGTATCAAAAGATCGTGAGCTTACTAAACGATCAATCATTCTTGTATAAGTATCCTTAAGGCCATCTAATTCAGAAGATAGGTCACCTATTGTTGTTTTTAAATCTTCAGGATTTATAGTAGACCAATCCCACCATTCAGAACCATGGCATGTTGTTCTTCTTTCAGGAAGATATTGTTTTATACTGGGAAATAAATCTGCCTCCTTAGTAAAATCACCTGGAGTATAAGCAAGGACATCTCTTTGATGAGGTAACGTTGTATTAAGAGCTTCTGTCACAAAAAACCTCTACTTTAAATATTTAATTAAAATTTTAAATAGAGGTGTTAGTTTAATACAAGTCATTTTTAAGATTTCGTTAAGAAATCTCAGTGCCTACATCAGGGTTTTTATGAAAAAGAAGCTCTAGGCCTGTGTCATCTGCTGCCGCGAGAATCATTCCCTGACTTTCTATCCCGAATATCTTTCTAGGTTCTAAATTAACCAACACAGACACCTTAGATCCAACAAGTTTTTCATCATAAAACTGTGCAATACCCGATACTATTGTACGCACCTCAAAACCCAAATTAACTCTTATTTTTAATAACTTATTACTCTTTGGAATACTCTCTACAGCTTCAATTAATCCCACTCTTATATCCATAGCCATAAAATCATCAAAAGAGATCATTTTTTTTACTTTATGTTTTGGTTCGTCATTCTTATTCAAAAGTTCTAGTTCTTCCTTAATTTGATCACCCTCAATTTTTTTAAAAAGCACCTCTGGCTTATTGATCTTATAGCCTTCATTTAATATTTCCTTCATTACCTCATCCCATTTTTGTTGGTCTAATTTTTCCTTATAACCTAGCATATTCCATATTTTTTCTGCTGTTTTAGGTATAATTGGTGAGGAGGCAATTGCTAAATATTTAGCAGCAAGTAATAAAGAAGATAATACGGAAGATAGTTGTTTTTGTCCCTCTTCTGTCTTTTGAAGCTCCCATGGAGCTCTATTTTCAACATACGTATTAGCAATTTGAGAGATCTGTATAATATTCTCTACCGCTTTTCTTACTTGATAATTACTATAGCACTCCCTTGTCCTCTCCAATACATTTTTAATCCTTAGAATAAAATCAGCATCATTTTCAGCTCTTGGAATGATTCCATCCGCAAACTGATAGACAAATGAAAAAACTCTATGAATAAAATTAGAAAACTTGCCTATCAAATTTTTATTGATATTCGTTTTAAAATCATCCCATGAAAAATCAGCATCCTGTTGTTCTGGAGATGAAATAGCTAAATAGAAGCGAAGCATTTCAGTTCCGTATGTGTTGTTAAATTTCTCAAGATCAACAAACCATCCAGATGATTTACTCATCTGTCTTTTCTCTAGAGTCAAAAACTCGTTTGCGGCTAGATGATCTACCATCTTAAACGTCTCACTAGATGCGTTATTTCTTCCCATCAACATTGCTGGAAATATAACTGAATGAAATATTATGTTATCTTTCCCGAGGAATTGAGTGAATGTTGTCTTTTCATCACACCAATATTCCTTCCATCGATCTTTATTTTCACCTTTAGCCGCCCAATCTTGTGCAATTGATAAATATCCAATGGGTGCATCAAACCAGACATAAAAGACCTTATCATCTATATCTGCAATCTTCTGCCCCTTAAGATCCATCTCAGGAAGCGGAACCCCCCAACTAATATCCCTTGTAATTGCTCTAGCTCTTAACTCCTCAATAAAGGGGATAGAAAAATTAAGTACATTTTTCTTCCAATCTTTTTTTTCAATCCAGTCAGAAAGCTTATTCTTAAATTCATCAAGCTTTAAGTACCAATGGGCAGTTTCCTTCTTGACTAACGGACTGCCAGTCACTGAAGATCTAGGATTAATTAAATCGGTAGCCTCAAATGATGCAGCACAATTTAAACACTCATCACCCCTTGCCTCAGGATGCCCACATTTTGGACACGTACCTTTTACATAGCGATCAGCAAGAAAACGTTGCTCACTTTTACTATATAATTGCAAAGTCTCCTTTTTCTCAATATATCCTTCATCTAAAAGCTTTAAAAAAAACTCCTGAGTCAGAGGTAAATGATACTTATTTGTGGTTCTACCATAATGATCAAACGAAATTCCAATATCTTCAAAAAAGCGCTTATTCCTATCGTGGTAGTAATCTACTAGTTCTTGCGGAGTTTGGTTCCTCCTT
>CACLRR010000008.1 GCA_902609415.1 uncultured Chlamydiae bacterium | reverse complement strand
CGTCTTCTCTCTGAATAATAACGTCTAAATCTGCTATTTTTACCCCTTTAAAATGGACCTCGGCAGCTTGAGTACTCTTAATTAGCTGTGTGCCAGTAAACTCAGAAGCATCACCTCCCCTTTTCAAAATAGTCATTCCCTCACACAGGTCTAAACGCTCTCTCAGTATTTGAAATGGTTCATCCCTATTCAAAGATGCTAGAGTATGCGCACCCGCTAATCGATGATGTACAAACTCTAGCACTTGTTTTGCATGAACTACAGTTTTTACCTCAACCCCTTCTAATAAGGAAACAGTCTCTGTAGCAAGATCAAAAGATCGATAAGAGGCTTCTGTCATTTCATTGAGATCAGCAGAAAATTGAACTGCCTTTTCTTTATCTTGTAAAAAGGGTAATAGTATATTCCAAACTTCTGGAAGTAAATCAAGTCTGTCTCGACCATCCCCATCAATCATCTTTATTTGTTTTACAAGTAGTGGGGGGCCCAAAGTAAGAATAGCTATATCTTTAAGAAGTTCACGCTGCTGTTTGTCATCCATCTTATGAAACTCACCTGTAACTACTTTTAATAAGATCATTTCTACAACATTCATCAGTCCTGCTCTGTCTAGGCAATCCTTACAAAAGCTACTTGATTTAGAGACCGGTGTGTTAAACTCACTTGCTAGATAAAGTCGCATATGCATTTTTTGTATAGTATAAAAAATGATTAATTGCGCTTTCCACTCTTGTTCTGTCATCACTCGATCTGGATTTTTAGAAGCGGGACACATATTAAATAGCCGTGGAAGGATATTCCCAAAATAATTTCCTAACCTTTGGTTATTTTCTCTAATAAAGAGTGGAAGAGCCAACTCCGACTCTTCTAGGTTTACTGGATCAAACTTTCCGGCCAACATAATCTGCATCGTTGCAAAACTTCGATCCAGTAAACCTAATTTACCTTGAAAAAAGTCAGAATCCATGTCATGAACAAGTACTGCATATCTTCCAGAATCTTTAGGAAGTTGTCGCTCCGCTAGCATGAGTCCAGCAACTCTTTGAGCCTCTGCGTTTCCTTCATTATTTTTATTCTGATAGGAAACATCAAAAACTGAATTTCCTTTTCGTAATTCAGCATCGAGATATGCAAAATAATTAGGGGCAAGGGGATAAGGGCGAAGATCTTGGTCCACTCTAGAAGGTTCCTCTTCGGAATCGGAATCAGAACCGGAATAACCCGGAAGGTAGCTAAAAGCTTTCCAAAACAAACCTGTTGCAGCCGCTAGACCTTGTCTTGCAACCTCTAGAGCTTGTTTTGCAGCCTTAACTATTGCGTCAAATGCTGTTGCACGAATATTAGGAGAACCATGTCTTATAAGTGAAGTTTCAAAATTAGATCCACCACTACGCACCTGAATTCTTCCTATTGAAGTAGGTGTGTTTTTTCCCCCCGTAAGATATTGTGTATTAGTTGTAGCAGTGAGCTTACCTAGACCGACTGATAATTTATCACTTAAGGGGCGCAAAACTCGATTGATCCCCAGCATAATCTGGCTAAAATCTCTTAAAAACTCATCAGATCCTAAACCTTTAAATAGTTCTAAACTAGGTTGATTTGAAGATCTAACGAGTAAAGTTTCAAATAAGGAATAAAAATTTAATGGCCCTGACCACCTCATTTGTAGAAGTGGCTCAAGAATAGTGCTCACTACTCTTACAGCTGGATCATCGACTTCGCTCTCAGTCCAAATACTAGAAAGTAAAAAACAATCCAGACGCGTTACAAGCTCAGTATACTGTCGTCGTTCCTTAAGACCCATATATTGTACTTTCTCTCCAGTGGCGCCTTCATCTATCTCATCAGAAATAGCTATGGCTTGAGAAAAAGCTCTCCACAACTGAGAATGAATAATCTCTGGATCGCGTACTACTGTCTGTTCTCTAATCACAGCTCTATATCTTCTTAAAGTCTCTCCATATTTAATTGACTTTAGAAGAACTAATGATTCTTCACTATCAGGCAAGGATAGGTTGGATTCACCAGGAGGAAGGTGAGTTTCAAGACGCTCTCTAGATAGACTGTACTGTTCAATAAAAGAATATGCTTTATATGCACCTAAAAGTGCTAAGGGTAGAAAGACTAAATGGCTTGCCACTAAAGTAATCTTTCTCACCAAGGAGCAAATTTTTTGACCTAATTCATAAGGTGTAATATTTCCTGTGCAAAGAGATAAAGCACTTCCTGGTAGGGTAAGAAGTTCAGTAATATATTCACGACTTAAAGTAAGAGAATTTCTAGCAACGCGTGAATTCACACTTAAATAGCTTTTAAATGAAAAGCTAGCATTATAACAGTTACTATACTCCACTGGTGAAATTGTTTTACAGTGCTCCATTTTTATCCTCTAATATAATTTTTGCGTCAATGATACACTAAATTAGGCAAAAACACAAAACAATTATCCAATTATTATTGCAATAATAATTTAAAGGGTTTAATTAAAAATAAAACAACACCATTTTTGATATGAAAAAAGCCACTGAAGAGTTATTAAAAAATCTATACTATGACTTTACTGGATTCCACGATAACTGGATGTCACTTGGACACAATAAAAAAAAGAAAATTGACCAGAACCTTGTTGCATCAATAGCTCAAAATATTAATAGTATGCATATGCACCTGGTAGAGCTAAGAACAAAACCGCATCTTTCTATTCATGGTATTGATGACCTCATCGAATGTCTTATTGAAACTCCTCAGGGGGCACCTTTTGTAAGCGAATACACCCTACTAGATGCTGCACAAATCTTTAATGATGAATCTCAAAATGAATCCTCATTGCAAAAAATGCTAGAAGAATCAATCAAGCACACTTGCCCATCGTATGACCTAATGTTAGACCATATTTTGCTGATAAAAAAGACACTAGAAGATGAGAGAAAAAAAATAAAAAAAAAGAATTTTATTTAATTAAATCAGATGATAAAAATTAGAATATGAAAAAAATTGCCATCGCCTACATCATATATGCTCTACTTATTGCTCTTGGTGGAGTAGCAGCTCTCCTTGTAGCAAAAAGTACAATATCATTTATCCTCTCAATTACAACCGCAAGTTTTATCTTCTTGCTCTCTGTTCTCTTTTTAAATCGTGAACCCTGGAGCATTTATGGATGCTATTTACTAAATATACTACTAGCTAGTGTCTTCTTCATGAGATTTAAAGTCACAGAAAAGTTTATGCCAGCAGGCATGCTTCTGCTTATAAGCTTAATTGTATTAGTGTTATCCTTAAGAACTCATTACCAATATAACCAAAAGAAGGTCTACTAGACTCCTCTAGAATAAGAAGTCTATTTAACAAGACGGATACCTGCAAGGTAATGTGAATGATAGGGCCTTGCTCGAGCCCTAAAGCTTTTGCGCTTTATTTTTTGATCCGAAACAAATGATCCACCACGTAATACCATAAGATCTGCTCTCCTCATTGGATAGAAAAAGTGTGTGTTATTAAACATAGCTCCTGGGTAACCTGTGAAAGAACTATCTGTCCAACTCCAGAGGTGATGATTCATCTCATTTGCTTCAGAATGACTCATTGCCACTTCCATCTGTTGCTCTGTTGGCAACCTCATCTTTTTCCAGTGGGCAAATGCTGAAGCTTCATAATAATTAATATGCATTATAGGGTTATTAACATCTAAAAGAACAAAACCTTTATCGATAGAGTACTCATACCAATAATTTTTATCTTTCTTCCAGTAAATAGGATGGATGACCTGACTTCCTTGCTTGTAGAAATTCCCCTCATCAAACCAGAGATGATCCTGATAATATCCACCTGCTTCAACAAACTCTAAATATTCTCCATTAGTGACAAGATCTGTAGCGATTGAGAATCGCTCTAAATAGATATTATGCCTTGGTTTTTCAACATCAAAGCTACTCTCTGCTTCACTAGAGCCAATAGCAAAAAGGCCTGCTTCTATATTTAACCACCTCGAAGCACTCTGCTCTTTAGGCACTTTGTATTCATCAGTAAACTGATCAAAAGGACGATTATTTTGCATCGATAGCAACTTTAATATAGTTATTATTTTTTCATAGTAATAACTCTCTATATTCAATACAAAAAGCAAAAGATCTGTTAACTCCCTTTCCTTTTTTTGAGAATATACAGCAATAAGCATCGAGTAAATCTTTTTGGTAATCAATTCAGAGTACTCTAAAAGCTGTAACAAATTTGGCTGCAAAAGTTCGTCTTGTCCCATACACAAATTTAGAGAGTCAAGGGATTCCCAACGTTTTCTTTGCCAGCTGGAAAAGTGGTATTCATAACAATAAAGAATCCTTGCTAAGCATTGTTTAATTGAACCAATACCATTATGGAGATAGGAAAGAGCAAAATCATGAGGAATCTCCTTTATAAGGCGCACTGTTCTCATCCTAACTCTTTTAAAATCAACAAGTAAGTCGTTTACCTGAGTGATGTTTACAGTGTCAGGATTCATATCCTTTTTGTCTAACCGGTACGAAAATTCTTTATTGTTCAATTCTCTTCCCATCTATATATCCAGTCTCAAATTCAAAAAAGAAGGTTACCTTAATCAAGAGTTTTTTTGAATAAAAAAAGAAAATAAACGCATTAAACTTATTACTTTACAAAAACATCGTATTTATTTATTTAATGTTGCATTTTTATTATAAAATAAGCTAAATATCTTTCGTTAATATCAATTTTTAATTATAATTGTTAATTATGGAAACCTCGTATTTAAGAGCTCAAAATACAGAATTGGGCCAACTCTATCAATTTGCTCAAGCCTCTTTAAAGACAAACAGTCTGAAGAGTACTAGTACAAGAGCACCTGTCCATGATTGGGTTGATGTTCCCGGGGTCTATCAGATTTTTACTGGACCAGTAGCTATTTACGATTCAGTTAAAGGTTTTTTCCTAAGCATGAAAAACTATGATTATGATGCCAGCATCCAACACGCATTTAAAGCAATAGGCCTTCCCATTGCTTTAATTAATACAGTCCAATCTATCGTGCTTATTATCCAGGATCTCCTAAAAGTCGCAGTAGGTGGAATGCTAGCTTTTTTTAATTCTGTTTTAGGTGTTATTTTCTTAGCTATCGAATTTACACTAGAAAGCTATAAAATTTGCAAAACTTTACGTTTTTCATATGTTCTCAACCAAAGTACTCTCCTAAAATTCATCCCGAAATTTGATCCCCAAAAATACTCACGAGAAGATATTATTGCGAACTATAACAAATTTTTAATCTCACAAAGCTTTCTTCTCTCTATTCAGGATGCTGAAAATTTACATTCTAAACTTGAATCTAAATGTTATTCAGTCCGAAAAAGAGCATGCTTATCTTTGCAGTTGATTATTTATAAGCAACTTCTTAGTAATATTAAAAATAACTATTTCAATATTGAGGAAAGCGCCATACAAAAAGTTGCTATGCGAATGTTTGATTTTATGCAAGCACATCCATTAGAAGGCACTAAATACCAAAAGTTACAAGAAAAAGTGGGCCTCTACAGACATAATCCAGAAAAATTAGAATCAGATTATTCTCCGAGGATAACATCACTATTAGAAGAAAACGAACGTAAAGCGGTTATTATCAATAAACTACCTAGACATAATTCACATCTTATACTTCTTCTCCAGGAAATAAAATCAATCTATAAAGAGGATCCGATAGATGTTAGCTATAAAAGCAAACTAAATACCAGTCTTACTAGACCTGTAAGAGCTGCCTACAGATCATTTGTAGTTGAAAGATTCTCAAGATCAATGGAGACCTTTATCAGAAAACACGCTTCTCAACAACACATTGATCTAAAGAGACAAAATCGACAACTTTACCTATCTCGTCATCTTGGTGAAAAATCTATTAAAGAAATGACTGAAGAAATGGCCTATCTTCATAGTATTACCCATAAATCAATTACTACTGGAGCGATTACTATTAGTGAATTAGATATCAAAAAAACAAAAAGTTTATTATCCGATCTAAATAATAAAGTAAAAAAAGCCTTATTAGTATATTCTCTTGGGATACTTACTATATTATCAGCTGGAGCTCTAATTGCACTTAACTTTATAGCAGCACCAGTAGCTGTTCCTGCAACGCTTTTTGCCTTTTGTACAATTGCTGCCACCTTCAGATACACAGCAAATGAGTCTTTTTTACAAACAAAGGGCTGGTATTGGGATCTAAGAAAAACACTTCCTAATTTTTTACTTCGCCTTCTACCAAAAAAACAACCTAAGGAAATTGAGATGACAGTTTTTCCTCGATGTTTAGAAGTAATTGGATAATACTTAAGTAATGATCAGACTTACTTTTCTTCTACTACCTCTTACACTTTTCTCATTTATGTTTTTTGATTTTCCATTATCTCAATCGATTGAAAACAGCGAATTTCTAGGAATGCCTATCATTAATCTCCTCTCTAAAAGTATAAAACCCTCCTTCCATCTTGCCCTTTGGATTGTGGCCCCTTCCATATGCTTAATACTTAATAAGAAAAATCTTCTAAGCAGATGCCTTCTCTTTTCTAAGGTAATAATCAGCTCTTATATACTTTCTGCCATCATTAAAATTATCCTTGCAAGAGCTCGACCTTCTCTATGGATTAGCGAGGGGATCTCTGGGTTCACATATATAAACATGAATAAGCTTTTTCATTCATTTCCATCTAGTCATACTGTAGTAGCCTTTGCACTTGCCTCAACTCTTTCTTTTATAAACAAAAAGCTTATCTGGCCCTCATTTTTCTTAGCATCTTTTTTATCCTTCACACGAGTAATTCTTAATGAGCACTTTCTAAGCGATCTATTTGCTGGCGCTTTTATCGGAATTATAATTGCACAGTTAATTTGCAAACAAAAAAAAATGAGCAAGTAGAAATCTACTTGCTCATCAAAATTGTATTTAGATAGTACGTCTATCTTCTTGCCTTTCTTCTAGAAGTCTTACGTACTGTTTTTCTTACCACTCTCTTTTTAGCAACTGGTTTTCTTCTTGTGGTCTTTCTTGCCACTGTTCTTTTTTTAGCTGCTGGTTTTCTTTTTGCTGTTGTCTTTCTTTTTACTACCCTTTTCTTAGCTGCTGGTTTTCTTTTTGCTGCTGTCTTTCTCTTTACTACTCTTTTCTTAGCTGCTGGTTTTCTTTTTGCTGCTGTCTTTCTTTTCACTACTCTCTTCTTGGCTGCTGGCTTTCTTTTTGCTGCTGTCTTTCTTTTCACTACTCTTTTCTTGGCTGCCGGCTTACGCTTAGCTGCTTTTCTTACTACTTTTTTGGCCATACTTTTCTCCCAAATTGGATTGTCATCACTATTAAAGTGATACTTTTACATGTTTTATTTATAAATATACAAATGCACTAATAAAATGCTATAAAAATAGATATAATAATTATTAATAATTTAATATTATTTAAAAAAATAGCTTTAGAGCATACTCTAGACACTATTCCATTTTGAAAAAAAAACTTTCTTCTCTTCCAAATTAACTTCTTTTTGTCTATGTTTAGTAGTTTATAACAACTGGAGAAGAATCTGGATCCTATAGCTAATAAAAATCCTAAAAGGGTAATCACAACCTTTATTCTCGTGATGCTTAACGTCTCGATCATGGCAAGCCTCAGAAACCTACCTCTGGTCGCTGAATATGGATATAGTTCCATCTTCTTCTTTATTATAGTAGGACTATTCTTTCTTGTACCATCAGCCCTTGTTTCTGCAGAACTCGCTACTGGTTGGCCAAAATCTGGTGGTATATACATATGGGTAAGAGAGGCCTTTGGTGATATGTGGGGATTTTTTGCTATATGGATGCAGTGGGTACACAACGTCACCTGGTACCCTGCTATTCTAGCATTTGTTGCCACAACCCTTGCTTATGTTTTCTATCCTCCAGTTGCTGAAAGTAAGATTTTTGTTCTATTAGTAATTCTCATAGGTTTCTGGGGAATGACTATCCTAAACTTCTTAGGAATAAAAACTTCTAGTTTGTTCAGTACAATCGGTGTTATTTCCGGAACCATCCTTCCTGGCGTTATCCTTATTCTCCTTGCCATTGCCTGGGTAACCCTTGGTCATCCAGCCCAAATCAGCTTTTCAGCTAAGAGCTTTATCCCTGATTTAAGTAGGCTTGATAACATCGTCTTTCTCGGTGGATTATTTCTTGCCTTTGCTGGCCTTGAGGTCTCATCAGGCTATGCAGGTGAAGTCAAAAATCCCCAAAAAAACTATCCAAGAGGCATTATCTTTGCAGCCATAATCACCTTTTTCCTTTTCCTGTTAGGAGCTCTTTCCATAGGGCTTGTCATCCCCAAGGAGAACATAAGCCTTGTTTCCGGTCTAATGGAGGCACTCAAGATCTTTTTAGCAGGGTTACACATGGGGTGGCTCCTTCCAATTCTCGGCATTCTTCTTGTTATAGGCTCTGTAGCAGAAGTTAATTCCTGGATTATTGGACCTGTAAAGGCTCTCTATACAACAACAACTCATGGCAACCTCCCCCCCTTCTTTCAAAAGACTAATAGTAAAGGCGTCCCAGTAAATCTACTTCTTTTTCAAGCAATAATTGTAACCATTTCTACCTTAGTTTTTCTCTTAATGCCAAGCTTAAGTAGCTCCTATTGGATTCTCAGTGCCCTTAGTACCCAGATCTACCTTATAATGTACATCTTTATGTTTGCTGCAGCAATCCGTCTGCGATATACAAGACCTCATGTGCCAAGAGCTTATAGAATACCACACCCACACAAGGGGATTTGGATTCTCTCTTGCATTGGGATACTCACCTGCTTTTTTGCTATCTTCCTTGTCTTTATTCCCCCTGCACAATTGCACATTGGCTCTCTAGCGTTCTATGAGTCATTCCTAATTATAGGTCTTCTAGTCATGTGTGCAATCCCTCTTATTATCCATGGATTCAAAAAATCTTCCTGGAGCATGCACCAACCCATTCTTGAGGAATAGTAGATTATTCAACCATTTACAAATACAAAGAAAATAGAAAATTAAAATAGTTTCAATTTCCCCATAAAATTAATGTACTTTTATACCTTTATCTCACTAATGGCTGATGCAAGAATAAAATCATTTTGGTGTAGTCCATGGATCTTATGAGTGTAAATCTGAACCTCAACCTCTCCCCAGGTAAATGAAATATTTGGATGATGACCCAGGCTCTCTGCAATCTCACTGATTTGGTTAACATAGTGAAGTGCTGATCTAAAATCCTTAAATAGTACATTTTTAACTAACTTCAGTATTTCACTATTTGGTACAAAACTCCAATCCTCTGAAAGCTTGGAGTTTAGAAGTTTCTCATTAGCCTCTTTCTTGCTATATGGTTGATCACCAATCCTACAGATACTACATTCAGAACTCTTATTTTTTATGATAGAGATACGTCTAAAAATCTCATCTAGTGCAATTAGGACCTCACATCGATTAGAAGCATTCATAAAAGCTGACGTAGTCCATATATGTTGGTCTTGATCATAAACATACTCAAATGCTTTTTTCTCAATTGCGTGCATGTTTAGATCACTTAATTTTTTAAGACTCTGAACATCATCACCTAATGTCATGCTAACTTTAAGATTCTTTTTATGGAAGTATTGTGCCAAAAGGAGAGGAACAATACAAATACCCACAATCTCCTTTTTTGCTTCATGAAACCCTTCGAGGACCCGCAATAACTCTTTACATAACTCATATCCTCGAGAAAACACTTTTATTGCTCCCATACCACCAGGCATTACTAGCAAATCAAAATGATCTACATTTAATGCCGTTATATCTTCTACAGGCCCTCTGGCAATCCGTGCTGATTCCTTCTTAGCATTTCTTCTGTCACCGTCTTCACTACCAGTACTATGATCGACCGCGTTAACCTCCTTATTTAAGGAGAATATCCTATAATTCATTCTATATTTCTCAAGCATCGTAAGAGCTAATGTAGCTTCAGCAATTTCTGATCCATCAAAACATCCTGCTCCTGAAAGTAATAAGGCTGCTTTCATTCTTTTCTCCTTTCCTGATTTATATATATAACTGTTTCACCCCAAGGATAAACAGCCTTAAATTTATTGAATACCTCAAAATCCTTATCATAATCAGATAAAGGATAGCTTACACTAATTATCTTTGCTCTCTTTTCTATACCCTTAAACCTGTTACAAAGTGCTTGAATTTCTCGTACACTCATGCATGTACCATACATGTATATAATGGTTGCACCCTCAAATTTGCATTGTTTAAAATCTTTTTCATGAAAAAGGGATTTAAGTGACAATTTCTCAACTATTGTTTGTGCTCTTTTCACAAAAAGATCCACAAGCTCAATTCCTATCACTCTACAACCAAACATCATCTCTATAAAAAAACATAACCTTCCCCTTCCTGATCCAATATCATAAAAACAATCGTTAGAAGAACAACCTATTTCAGATAAAACCCTATGAATCAGTGTTAAAGGTGTTTCACCATAATAATTATGATCATCATTATAATTTCTTGCTATCCTATAGGGATTATCTAATATATAGGCATTACCGAGAAATCTATCAATGCGCCTAAACCTACTATTCTGATAAAATAGCTGTTTAACCTTTCGCTCTTCTCGTATATTAAAAAGTAAGGTCCTACAAAAGGTTTTTACACTCATTACTTTTTTGTGCAATTTTATCCATCCAGAATCTATGGGTCAAGCGTTGACGATACTCACTATTTGTTAATGTATCATGATAAAGCTCGCTCCACTCTTGTAAATTACTTTCACACACTTCACTCCAATCATCAACAATAACAACAGGTAGTCCCTCATAAAGGGGATCTAAAGGGGAACTTTTTACAATCACTATACTACCAAGGGCCAAACTCTCCCACGTTCTATGACAGTCCATCCCATTACCAAAGTGGCAAAGCGAAAAGGCATATTTAGCTCTCTCTCTCCACTGATCCTCTCTTCTCATCTTTTCCTCCTGAAAGGCAATGAACGGTGCATCCTTAAAATAATTCATAACATCTGTACGTGTTTCATAACCCTTATCTTTAAAGCGCTTAGAAGTGTCATTTAAGTGAAAATCAACATACACTTTTTGCTCTCTCTCTTGAAAAGGCTTAGTTTCTTTAATCACTCTCTGGAGTACTATCTCCTGTTCTTTAGTTGATTGAGGCTTCTCACCGCAATGATTTCCTTGAGTTAATGAATGAAAATCAATTCCAATAGGCAGTGAACTGATCTTATTACTGTTGCCAAGATAATCACAATTCATAATAAAGCAATGATATACCATAGGATGAGCAATAACCTCCTCAAAATCAATGTTCAAATCACTAGGAGTACTTTTATCACTACCAGCAAGAACTAACACAACAGGGTTATTTGTCCTCATAAGAATAAACTTATGAAAATTATGCAACTGCGATGGCCTTAAATAAACAATATCTCCTTTGCTCATCTTTTTAGGTACAATATAATCAAGCCCAGTCAAAATAGGACGAAAGATCCTACCCAGGAATCTATACTCAGGCCAGCCCTTATTAAATAAATGCTCAGCCTCGAGTGAAATCCCTGTATACCACATGAAATCTGTCGTATGCATTCTACTACGTACTCTATTAGTTGATGTACTGTAAACTATTATTACTGAGAATAAAACAAGTATAAGAATAACTTTTTTCATAGCTTATATGCTATACCATCACTCAATCCTTGTCACCAATTAATTACTTGTCCAGGATGTAAAACATGAAAATTTTCATGCTTAATATTACAAGCATCTAGCTCATGATAAAGATCAAAGGGTGGCCTTTCCATAGACTCCCCCGACAACCTAAATGTGTTCCAGTGCATAGCAACAGATTTTTTTGTTCCCACATCTCTATGAATCCTTGCAGCATCTGATGGACTCGAGTGTACGGTCCTCATAAACCTCGAAGGTTCGTATGTTCCTATTGGAATAAGAGAAAGATCTATATTTGAGAAATGTTTCCCAATATTTATAAAATCATACTTATTGTAGGCTGTATCCCCAACAAAATACCACGTTTTTAATCCAACCTCCACTACAAAACCTACCCACAAACTCCTATTCATATCAAAAAGTCCCCTCCCTGAATTATGCTGTGCTGGAACTGCAGTGATCTTCACTCCTGCTGATAACCCCTTAATGCCTTCTTGTTGCCACCAGAGCATCTCCTTAACATTCTTTATACCTCGCCGTAAAAACCATTGGCCAACTCCTGACGGTACAAGCCACTTACAATATGGAAAACGCCTACTAATTTCTCTTACCGTAAACTCATCAAGGTGATCGTAATGGTTATGACTGATCAAGATTAAATCAATAGATGGTATTTCATCAAACGATATACCTGGTGGATGTCTTCTTTTTGGTCCCAAAAAAGGAAAAGGTGAACAACGATCATTCCATATAGGATCTGTTAAAAAGACCACCCCCTCAACTTCAATAAGAAAAGTGCAATGACCAACCCAACATAGTGAGGGGAATTTTTTATCATATGACCCTTTTACATTAGGATACGAGAAATGTGATGGAACAGACTTTCTATTTTTTGAACTTCTATAAACACCTAGCAACCATGCTATAAAGTCAGTAATCCCTCTTCGGATATTTCTAATATATGGATTTGTATAGCGGTGCTTCATTATATTTTTTGTTAATCATACAATCAAATCTCGATTAACCAAATAAAATCAATTATTGCAACAGCTTATATCTTTTAAATTTTTCGGAGTTAATATCAACAAGAGATTTTCTAATCACATGCTTTTCTACGCCCTTTCTTCTCTCGGTAACCACCAAATCCTCAAGATCTTCGGTTCCAGGCCTCCACTTAAAAACATTCTTATCAATATCTTCTAATATAGCCATAAATCCACTAAGTCCATCTTTAATTGAAAGGGCTGCTACCTGCCCTAAGTAGTAACAATAGTGTTGATCAAAAGAATTTGGATCAATACATCTAGCCTCATAGCCATAAAAATGAGATATCGCTGATAAGTCATTCTCTAGATGCTCCTTTGTAGCTTCAATAATTAGCTCTTCAAGAGGAATCTTTGAAATATTGATATTTCCATGCTCATCTCGATCTCCAGTTAGTTTATTTCTAAATGACGCCGGTAATGTCTGATAGAAATCCTCACTCTCTTTAGTAATCTCACCTAAACAGATCTCTTCTAGCAATTTGTTTAACTCACTAAACTGTTCAATTAACCCCTCAGGAAAAAGAATAACTCCAAAATCGCTACCCTGTGATCTTTTTTCTTTAATTAGACTCACAATTTTCCTAATTACATCAGAAAAACCCCACCCTTCAGCCTTCATCTCCTCTGAAATAAAAGTTAAATCGGGTCTTGCATTTATAGAAGTTGCCAGTGTGATATGTGAGGCTGATCTTCCCATGAGTCTTACAAAGTGCCAATATTTTCGAGTTGATTTTGCATCACAAATTAGCCCTTTTACAAGTGTGCTATATAATTCTACTGCTGTGGAAAATCCAAATGTCTGGGTCAATCGCTTTGTTAGTAAATCATTGTCAATCGTCTTCGGAACTCCAATAAGACAAGTATGATTATTTTTGATTTTTCTAATAAAGCGGTGGAGAAGCAACGCATTTGTATTAGAATCATCGCCACCAATGATAATCAATCCATGCAGGTCCTCAATATTTTTCGATGCAAGCAAAAATTCTTCTTCTGTTTCAATCTTTTTTCTTGAAGTGCAAAGTGCATCGAATCCACCTTTATTAAAAAAGGTCTCTATCAAGGGACGATCAATCTCAATGAAACTGTTCTTGAGGAGCCCTAAGGGGCCTTCTATAAATCCAATGAGGGAGAAAGAATCTGCAATTTCTTCTAATGCATCATAGATGCCAGCAAGTACATTATGTCCTCCTGGAGCAGGCCCTCCAGAAAATAAAACTCCAACTCTAATCTTATCTATTTTACCTACATTAACCCTTTCACAATGACCATCTTGAGTCATTTTTATCTCTAACAAATTCTTAAGAAGTTCTGGCTTAACCTTCGATTCTCTCATAAAATAAGACATTATAAACTTAGGTTGATGTGAATGTGAAACTAGTATAAACTTGATAAGCATGAATTGTAAACTAATATTTGTAACAGGAGGAGTACTCTCCTCTCTTGGCAAAGGAATCACAGCGGCATCGATAGCTTTTTTGCTTAAAGAAAAAGGTCTCAACGTCGGTCAAATGAAGCTAGACCCTTACCTCAATGTTGATCCTGGAACGATGAGTCCTTACCAACATGGAGAAGTCTATGTAACAGAGGATGGGGCCGAAACCGACCTGGATCTGGGTCACTATGAAAGATTTACGGGTATTGCTACTTCACATCTTTCTAATGTTACCACTGGAAAAATATATGACTCTGTAATAAAAAAGGAAAGACGTGGCCATTACCTTGGACAAACAGTTCAAGTGATCCCTCATGTAACTAATGAAATTAAAAGCAAGATCCTTGAAGCTACACAAAATGATTCCTTAGATGTACTGATTGTAGAAATTGGTGGAACTGTAGGAGATATCGAATCCCAGCCTTTTCTAGAGGCTATCAGACAATTTAGACAAACAAAACTTACCACCTGCATCTATATTCACCTTACCTATGTCCCCTACATGGCAGCTGCAGGTGAGATGAAGACAAAACCTACACAACATTCAGCTGGAGAACTTTATAAATCTGGAATTACACCAGATTTCATCTTTACCCGTTCTGAAAAAGAAATGCCAATAGATCTGAAAAAGAAAATTGCTCTCTTTTGTGGAGTAGAGATTCAACATGTAGTTAATGTAATTGACGTCTCCTCTACGATCTATGAGGTACCCATTCTTCTGAAAGAGCAGAAGGTAGACCACATGATTACAACCATCCTAGGAATTGAAAAGAAAAATTCTGCATGTACTGCTTGGAAAAAGATGCTCACTAATTATCATAATCGAAAAGGCTCTACTACGATTGGAGTTGTTGGTAAATACATTGAACTAGATGATGCCTATAAATCGATCTTTGAAGCACTTCTACATAGCTCTATTGAAGTAGGCGTAGTCATTAACATTGAGCGCATCGATGCAGACTTTACCAAAACAAATGAGAAAGTATTTATAAAACAGGTTAGGAAATGCAATGGCATTATCATTCCTGGTGGTTTTGGAGAAAGAGGTATTGATGGAAAATTACTTGCAGCTAAACTTTGTAGAGAAAATAAGATCCCTTGTCTTGGTATTTGCCTTGGCATGCAAATAATTGCTATTGAATTTGCAAGAAATATATTAGGACACATAGATGCAAACTCAACAGAATTTGATCCAAAGACAAAAAACCCTGTGATCTCATTACTAGTAGAGCAAGAAGGCGTAGAAAATATGGGTGGAACAATGCGCCTTGGTCATCAAGAATGTCGTCTTGATAAAAAATCTAAAGTCTACAAAGTCTATAAAAAAGAGAAAATCTTCGAAAGACATAGACACCGCTATGAATTCAATAATAACTACAAAGAAGAGTTTAATAAGAATGGACTAAAGATTGTAGGAGAATTGCATAATAAAGAACTCTGTGAAATTATTGAAAATGAGAAACACCCCTTTATGATAGGCGTACAATATCATCCAGAGTACCAATCACAACCCATCAAGCCCCACCCTCTATTTTCATCTCTTATCAAACAGGCTTTAAAGTGAAAAAAATTGTAGGGATTGACTTTGGACTAAGACGGATTGGAATTGCTATTTCAGATGAGCAACAAAAACTATCTTTTCCTAAAGGAAACATAAATTTTAATAAGGATATAGACAAGGTCATACTAGAGCTAAAAGTACTTATAAACCTAGATGATGTTGAGCATTTTGTTGTGGGGCTTCCCTTAAGTCAAAGGGGAAATGAAACTCCCATGTCACTTAATGCTAAAGAGTTTGCAAAAAATCTTGAAAAAATCACAGGTATTAAAGTAGAGCTTTTTGATGAACG
Organism: uncultured Chlamydiae bacterium; assembly: GCA_902609415.1. Taxonomy (GTDB): domain Bacteria; phylum Chlamydiota; class Chlamydiia; order Chlamydiales; family CACLRR01; genus CACLRR01. The sequence continues at coordinate 20,647 of CACLRR010000008.1, read as the reverse complement.
CCTAACATCAAAATTTGCTCACAACCTTCTTAAAGAAAGTAACATGAATAGAAAAAAAAGAGCAAAACATGTAGACCAAGTTGCTGCATACATAATATTACAAAACTTTTTAGATTGTAAATTGCTTTAAATTCTAATTTTTACATACTTAAAAGAAAGAATGAGGGTAAAATAGATAATGGCTCTTTCCTATCAACCTGATAATCAATCAATGAACAATACAAATAGTCAAGCAGACAAAACCTTTTCAAATCCACTCCAAGATGGAAAGGAATTGATCGCTGATCCTTGTATCTTAGTGATCTTTGGGGCATCTGGAGACCTAACCTCCAGAAAATTAATCCCCGCGCTTTTTAATCTAAGAAAAAATGGACAACTCCCTTCAAGCTTTGCCTGCGTTGGATTTGCCAGAAGAGAAAAAAATCATGAGGAATTTAGGGACGAGCTAAAAGGAAAAATTGAACAATTCTCTAGAACAAAACCCAGTGATGATCAAGATATAGATTCATTTCTAGATATGATCTATTATCATAGCTCAAATTTTGAAGAGAATAAAGGGTATGAACATCTTGATCTCTTCCTGAAGGATCTCGATAAGAAATATGGTACAAAAGGCAATAGAATATACTACCTCTCTGTTCAACCTAGCTACTTTTTACCAATTATTGAAAAACTTCATGCACACGACCTAGTCTATTCCAAAGACGCTAAAGATAAGTTCTCTCGAGTGATCATTGAAAAGCCATTTGGACATAATATTGAATCTGCCTCCTCACTTCAGAACTCACTTACAAAACACCTAAGTGAAGAACAAATCTATCGTATTGACCACTACTTAGGAAAAGAAACTGTGCAAAATCTACTTGTTTTCAGATTTTCTAACACTATTTTTGAAGGTCTATGGAATAATAGATATATTGATAATATTCAAATTACAGTATCTGAAAGCATTGGAATTGAAGGACGTGGTGGGTTCTATGAAGAGCAAGGTCTCCTTCGTGATATTATTCAAAATCACCTCATGCAACTACTATCGCTTGTAGCTATGGAACCACCTATAAACCTCTCTCCAAATTCTATTCGCGATGAAAAAGTAAAAGTTGTTCAAGCAATACGCCCCTTCCCTGAGCAGGCACTCAAAGAAGATGTTATTAGAGGTCAATATATCAATGGATTTATCGAAGGAGAAGAAGCTATCGCTTACAGGAATGAAGATAAAGTTGCAAATGGCTCACAAGTAGAAACATTTTGCGCCATGAAGATGTTTGTAGAAAATTGGCGTTGGGCAGGGGTTCCATTCTATATAAGAGCAGGAAAAAGACTTCCGAAGCGTTGTACTGAAATTGCTGTAACCTTCAAGAAAGTCCCCAATATACTCTTTCATAAAAATGACAAACATAACACACCTAACTGCATCATCTTTCGCATTCAACCAAATGAAGGAACCAGTATTAAATTTAACTCTAAAGTCCCTGGTGGAGCAAATATTATACAACCTGTGACTATGGACTTTCAATATGACAACTATTTTGGTAAAGAAGTTCCTGAAGCATATGAAAGGCTCATCTTTGACTGTATCTTAGGCGACAGCACCCTCTTTGCACGCTTTGATGAATCATATAATTCATGGAAACTATTGACACCGGTACTCAACTCCTGGCAAAATGCTCCTCTGACTAATAATAATTTCTATCAGTGTGGGACATGGGGACCTCAAGCCTCTGATCAACTCCTTGAAAGAGATGGAAGGTCATGGAAAACATTATAAAAGGGCACTCTACACCTATCGAAACAAAGAATATTGAACAGTCCCTTAAAAACCTATGGAAAAAGCATCAGAAGAATTCTGGCCTTAGAGCTACCCTATTTAATTTAATTATCTACACTAGAGAAAATGAGCGTACTGACTATCTTCAAAAGATGATTGAGGGTCTAATAAAGAAATTTCCCTGCCGTATTCTTCTTATCACAGAATATAATAGAAATAAGGAAGATGGCTTTCTTAAAACATATGTATCTGATGTCAAAGCATCAGATGATGACTCTATTTTCTGCGAAATGATACAATTTCATGTTGCAGGAAGCTATAAGGAAAGAATCTCCTTTGTAACTCTTCCACATATACAACCAGACCTTCCTGTTTATCTCCTATGGACTCTCGATCCAAACATTAAACACCCCTCAACGCTGAAACTAGATAACTATATTACCCGCACGATCTTTGATTCTGAATCCACAAACCACTTTTCTGATTTTGCGCATACTCTTCTCTCTTATCACAATTATAAAATGCATGATTTAGGAGACCTCAACTGGGCGAGAACACACGCGTGGCGTGAACTATTGATCACAGCTTTTAATTCTTATGAAAGGCTTGAGCTTTTAAAAAACACAAAAGAGATCACAATCACCTATAATAACATTTCTTCTGATTCATTTTCCCATACAAAAATTCAATCGACATATATTCAAGCATGGATTGCTTCAAAAATGAAATGGTCTCTTCAATCTCAATTATCAATGGAGCAAGAATTAATCTTTACCTACAAAGACAACAAAGGAGTAAAGACAGTTAGAGTAATTCCAGATAGCATGACACAAGTTGAACCTGGAAGGATATTATCTATTAATATTAAATCAGAAAATGATGATTATATTATTCTTAAAAGAGATCAAGAAGAGACAAGAAAAGTTGAAATAACCTTTAATTTCAAAAATCTTGAAATACCCCCCTTTATTCATCAATTTGATCAAGAAAAAACAGGAAGAACTATGGCCCATGAAATATATAAACAAGGGACAAATAGCTCTTTTATTGATACATTAATGCAGATTTCACAATATAAACATGATAAAGTCTGCTGTTAAACAGGGATTAAAATGATTCATAAATTTGATACAAGACGTAAAATAGCCCTCCTAGATGACATGCAAGCTATGATTAAATTCTCTGCAGATCATTTTATTAAATGTGCAAGTGAAGCAATTAAAGATCACAACAACTTTTTTGTTGCTCTCTCAGGAGGATCTACTCCTAAGGATATCTTTGGCTACCTTGCAAAACACCATAAAACATCTATTGAGTGGAATAAGGTGAACTTATTCTGGTCCGATGAACGCTCTGTAGCTCTTGACAATCCAGAGAGTAACTACCATATGGCAATGAACTCTGGCCTAGAAACGCTTCCTATTACATATATCCATCCAATGCGAGCAGATACGGACATTAAAAAAGGGGCTAAGGATTATGAAGCACTCATCAAAAAAGAAGTTCCATCAGAACAATTTGATCTTATAATGCTTGGAATGGGAGATGATGGTCATACAGCCTCACTTTTCCCCGAGACAATCGCGCTAACAGTGAATGATCGTTTAGTTATAGAAAATGAAGTCAAACAGAAAAAAACAATGCGGATGACCTTTACCTACTCTCTTATCAACCAGGCCAAGAATATAGTAATCTATGTAAAAGGCAGTAACAAGAATACAATCACTGCAAAGGCTCTCTTTGATCACAAAAATAACTACCCTATATCAAAAATTGGCACAGAAAGGTCAAATGCTTTATGGATTATAGATGCTGATGCCGCAAGTAACCTCAACTTTTCCTGGAATCCTACATAGCCAACCATACTTTTTTTCCAGAGACTGCTCTTTTCGATTCAGAAATAAGAATCTCATATGGGCTCATGTTCTTATAATTATTAGCAGAACTCTTTTTGACATAAAGCCTTGCATCTACCAAAGAAAAGATACGTTTTGCAAGATTGGTATATGATCTTGCAAAGTGATCTATAGATTCTCCCCGTGTCTCAAAAATGGGTTTTTCATCCATGAATTTAACAGCACCTCTTGCTGCAAAACCAGGAACCGCAAGTACTAAACAAGCTGAAACTAAGGCTATTCCCTGCAATCCTCTCTTAGCTACCTCAATAGACTTTTGCATACTAGCAGTTCTGCTATTCTCATCTGCTGTTCCAATGGATGCTTTGGCGCCACCAAATAAAAAAACAAGAGCTTTTTTTCCAAAACTATCACTTGCCTCTTTTCTATATCCATTATATGCATTCAATGAACTCGGTAAAACAACTTCTAGCTCAGTACGACACCTCATTTCACACCTTATTTTATTAGATCTTCACTCCACATACAATGCACAGCTTTTCTTAAAAGTGGGTTAGTTGTTTGCTTTGTTTGCCTAAAAAAAATTCCCTTTACCTTCTCAATAACCCTTTTGGCAAGACCAGTGATCTTACGAGGTGGTTTCTTATCAGATTCTTCTTTTGTCCCCACCTCAAGGGGAGCTACAAGAATTGGTATATTCATAATAAACTACTTAATTAACAATAGAATTAAGTTAGTATAATTATTAATTTAAGTCAAATAATAATTAAACAAAAGTGCTATATATTACCCAATACATTTATTAGTAATAAGTTGTATAAAAAGGGATTTATAGTTATTAGGTTATTTAAGCCTGGCTTTTACAATCTTTTGTTCCTTCTTAGGAGCATCTCTGTAGTCAGTTTCTACTGACTCTAATTTATTAAGAACTGAATAATGTTCTAGGTTTACCCTTCCAAAGATTGTATGGTTTCCATTTAACCAAGGTGTGGCAGCTGTAGTTATAAAAAACTGACTTCCATTAGTATTAGGTCCCGCATTTGCCATTGCTAATATTCCTGGACCATCAAATTTTACTTTTTCTGTGACCTCATCTTCAAAGGGCTTCTTCCAAATTGATTCGCCACCTCTTCCAGTTCCTGTAGGATCTCCCCCCTGAATCATAAACCCTTTGATAATACGATGAAACTTTAGTCCATCATAGTAACCATTTGTTATATGTGTTGTAAAATTCTTTACTGCCTTTGGAGCAATCTCATCCATTAACTCAATTTCAATAACACCTTGTGTTGTTTCTAAAACAACAACCTGTCCAGCATTTAATGTTAAAAAAGATAACAAGAATAGATATAGAGCTATAACCTTTTTAAACTGTTGCATCCCACCCTCCTTTTACTCGCTTATTACACGTGTTGAATTAATGATAATATCTTCTAATGGAAACTGATTAATGTCTACAGAGACCATCTCAATTGCTTCTACAATGTCATACCCTGAAGTAACCTTTCCAAAAATAGTAAAAAGACCATCAAAGTAAGGTGCTTCCACTGTAGTAATCATAAATTGACTGCCATTTGTCATCGATCCTACCTTTGACATAGCTAATATACCTTTCTCAGAAAATTTTACTGTCGATAATATCTCATCTGCAAAAGGACTCCCCCAAATAGAGGCGCCACCAGTTCCATCATTTAAGGGGTCGCCGCTCATAATTACAAGCCCATTAATCACACGATAAAATTTAAGACCATCGTAGTAACCATTCTTAAGATGTGTAAGAAAATTTTCCACCGCCTTCGGGGCAGTTTCAGGAATAAGCGTAAGTTGGATTTCTCCTTTTGAAGTATCTAATGCTACGACTGTATCTGCGGCAATAAGTTGACTCTGCAGCATAAATAAAAATAGAAAAAACTTTTTCATTGCACACTCTCTGTAAATGCGACACTATATAACCTAAAATTATAAAATTCAACCTAAGAAACTATGGAAAACACTTTACTCTTCTATTCAAAAACTCTTGTAGCTTTCCAACGAAAGATCACTGCTGAAGCAAAAAAGATTTTAAGTCAGGAAATGAATATTTGTGTGAAAAAGAAGAACTTCATCTATTGTCACCACCTCTACCCCCTAAATTTTACTTTATTTGAACACCCCAATCACCTTGGCTACTTCAATCATTATCTCTTTGAAATAGGGATCAACAAACTCTATATTCTGAATACAGATAAGGAATCACTATTAAATACGATAAGGCATGAGCTTGCGCACTATATCACCTTCATCATACATGGACCTAATATCCAGGATCATGGAACAGAGTTTAGAAAAATATGCAAAGATTATGGTTGGTCAAAAAGTGTCTACCGCGCAAAAATAGCTAAAGAGAGTATTAAGTCTACCAATAATGATCTTGCAAAAAAAATTAAGAAGCTCCTCTCACTCTCTCTAAGCAAAAATTATTTCGAAGCACAACTTGCCACTGAAAAAGCAAATCAACTGCTTCTAAAGCATCATATTGAAAAAGATTTGCTTACTGAAGAAGATAAATACCAATTTGTTGTTGTAAGGATCTTTCAACAAAAGCAAATTTCCACAAAACTACAGACAATTGCAGCAATTCTTGAATCCTTCCTTGTAAAACCAATCATGAATCATGGAAAAAGTACAGTCTATCTAGAGATCTTTGGAAAAAAAGAGGATGTAGAAATAGCCAAATATACTGCTCATTTTCTCTTTCATCACCTTGATAAGCTTTGGTTGATGGAGAAGAAGAATTCACCAATGCTAAAAGGCCTTGCAGCAAAGAATAGCTTTTTTCGGGGCCTTGCTTGTGGCTATAAACAAGGTATAAAAAAAATCCAGAATAAATACTCATCAATGCTTATTCAGCAAAAAAACACTCTAACACAAAATATTCACCTTGCCTACCCTTCCTTAAAGTGCACAACTATTAGCTATATCCATGATGATAAAGCAGCTAAAAAAGGTATAGAAAGGGGTAAAAGGCTTAAGATAAATAAAGGATTACAAGATAAATCTAATAAATTTTTCTTGATAACTTGACACGCTTTTGTTAGCATCATTCTCCATATTATAACTGCTATAAACTATCATTTAATGGTCTTGATGGGACAAGTATCTTATCAAATACATACTATAAAAAAAAACTGCCCTATCTGTTCTCACAAGACTCAGATAATTAAAAAGTGTAAAAAGACTGGATGCAGGCAACTAGAATGCCCTAACTGTGACAATATCAAAGAGATATATCCAAAAATTCGTTTTAGTACGTACTAGATAGGCGGATGTTTATCTCTTAGTTCCTGCTGTCACAGAAAAACGCAAGGCTTGTTCTACACTAAGGTGGGGAAGATTTGTCATCTTAGATTTTGGAACAATGACACTTAAGCCCCCAATTTGATAAGCAAAAGGTAAAAAAACAACGCAGGAATCGCTTGGTACTAAATCCTTCTCTGCTTTATAAATTCCCTCCATCGTATCCCTTGTTACTAGACCAATTGTTTCATAGCCTGCAATGTCAATCTTTACAACTCGTTGATCAGCATTCTGCTGTTCTTTATTAAAAAAATTCATTAGATCGTATGCTGCTGAATATATAGTTTTTAAGAAGGGAATCTTTCTTAAAAGCTTATCAAAAACAGAATAGATTTTTTTTATCATCCAATGATTAAGCAAAAGACCAATGAAGAATAGAAACACAACTGCAACAATCACTCCTAGTCCTGGAAAATAATATTGAGGCCCTATAATCTCTATTATCGGCTTCTTAAAAATTGTCTCTAATTCCTTATAGAGCCATACAATAAAAATTATTGTGATAGCAATCGGCGCTATCCCAATAATTCCTCTTAAAATCACGTTTCCAGCTGATCGTTTCTTCATATCTAAACCAATAACACCTCAGTTATATATTGATCAAGCAGTCTGTTCTACTTGAAAGAGAACACTCCTCTCCGGTAAGTAGTTTAATTTCTCCTCCTGAAACAATGTAAGTTCAGTATCTATACCGAACAATGGCGAGTAGAAATTATCAATATAGAAATTTGTAAAAGATGAGGAAGAATGCATACAAAAAGATCCCTCCAACTTATGTAGCAATGCCATGAGACCTTTTTTTTTCATAACCGCAGCTAGATAGCAATAATTAATTCCTTCTCCATTAAGGTGTGTGGCTTTTAAACTCACCCCATCCAAATGCAAAATAATGGCTGGGCGCACAACGACAAATCGCTCTATTAAGCTTAATCCAGAGTCTAATTCTGACATATTTAATTTATCATCATATTGATATCTAGCAACAGCACTAATCCTTCTCCTCTCCTCACGTGTAAGCGAGGCCTGACTCTCTATCATTTTATACGTTCTCAAGCTCTCCTTTGTACAACTAATTTCATTCTCCACAACCTCTCCCTATAAAATCATATTTTTAGAATGCAGTTCACTCAAGAATCCCAACTAGTTCTTAAGATGGTCTAGATTTTTCTGGTATATTCTTTGGTTATGATGATGAGGATAACTGTATGAAGGAAATTGACAAGGAGGTTGCATACAAGGTTGGCAATTCATATTAGGAGCCTTCATAGAACAAGAATCCTTTAATTTACAGGGCCCCTCTTTATCCTTTTTATTACAACAACATACTCGTATTTGATGTTGCAACTGTTGTATAGTATATTGAAGGTACTGTATCTGTTGTTGCATTTGTTGGATCTGTAATTCCCTTGCATTTACTGTTTCTTGTATATAATCTACAAGATTATTATGCTTACTGTTTGTATTACAACATTTATTTATCATATTAAATACCTAATTTATTAATTTATTATTATTTATTAACAATAATAACAGGTACTAGATTTAATAGACATCAACAGAGAAGTATCGATTTTTAATCGGCTAATGTATAATATCTTACCCAAAAAAATAGGAGAACATATGGCTGTTATAAGTAGTCTTGACACTGATATTCCTGGAGTATATGATAATGCAGTAGACTCTAGGAGTGATCCTAGAATCAGCATTATATATAACAGCAAACAATGCCCTAAAGAGAGCTGTTGTAAATGTGGAGTCGAATTTACAACCACAAATCTTAATCCAAAATTGACAAAGAGATGTTTCCGGACTTCTGTCATTAATAAACGAGAAATAGATAAGCGTATAGGATCAGTTGCAGTAAAAGTTCACCACAATTCTCATAGGGCTAGTACAACTCCCTGCCTGTTTCACCTACAATGTCTAGTAAATTGCATTGGTCTAGGAACACTGGACAACTGTTGTAAATGCGGAGAACCTGCTTCGCTCATACAAGTATATATTTCAGACAAAGAATTAGATCCTGCAGTAAAACGTATAGTTGCAAAGTCCCTTGAAAAAATTGAAAAAACTTCGAAGTTTACCATAGGGAGACTATACACTTCTCCATGTATGGCTGAAGGAATGGGTTCGTACTCCTTACCTCCTACAACATACCCCGTAGCAATTAATTATAACCGCATAAAGACACCTAGTCCTCTTCTACAACAAGATACACTTAGTGGAAGAAGAAGCACCTCGCCTCCCCTTGGGGATAACTCCCCCATTAAATTTACTGCTAAAATCAGAAATTAATTTGATCAAACGCTATATCATGTTTCTCACTAAATGAAATGCTTTTCTAAACCTACTGAAGATAGGTTTAGAAAAGTGTGGTCTTCTTAAAATCTAGACACTCTAAAAAAAATTAACTAACTTATTGATAAATATTTCCTTACATATATTTCATTCTGTGATATAAACTGTCAAAAAAAATGACATAGGAAATACATATGACTTTCAAACGATACTTTTTTGCAATTTTATCATTTCATATCTTAACTCATCAGCTTTATTCATCCTCTACAAACAATAACCTTTCTAGTGAATTAGATAAATACATGAAGATATTTAATGTGCCTGGAGCAGCTATTGCAATTGTACATAAGGATGGAACCGTATTAAAGTACTGTAATGGCTATCGTAATCTTGAAGAAAAATTGGAAGTTACAACAGAAACGCTTTTTCCAATTGGATCTTCGACTAAACCGTTCACTTCATTTTTATTAGCGAAATATATCGATAAAGGTCTCTTCCATTGGGACACCCCACTCTCAGAATTATTAGAAGACTTCTCACTTTCCGATAGATACCTGAAAGAAAACTTAACTGTAAGAGATGCTATAAGTCACCAATCTGGATTCCCTAGATATGACGGCATATGGATTAATCGCAACCTCTCACGTACTGAATTAAAGAGACTTCTTAACTTCATACCTCCTCTATATAAATATAGAGAGGATTTTATCTATCAAAATAACATATTCATGCTTGGAGGATTAGCGCTTGAAGAAAAGATAGGTAGACCCTTTGAAGACCTAATGGAAGAAGAAATCCTTAATCCCCTTCAAATGAATAGCACTTCTCTTACAATTGACAAGTTCCTAGAATCAACTGACCGCGCTACTGGGTATGAAAACAACAAAAAAACCCAACTTATCGATCTTACAGCGATTGCACCTGCTGCAGCTATTAACTCGAATCTAGACGATATGTGCAAATGGGCAGCATTACTAATAGCTAAAGGTGGCGACCATATTTCTGTCGAACAATGGCATGAATTGACCTCTTTTCATATCAGTTCCTCTATTTTTAGCTCACACCAATTTATTGATCAATTTATACAATCTGAAGCATATGGACTGGGCTGGTATCTTCTAGACTTTAGGAACCAAGAAATTATAATGCACTCTGGCCATGTTGAGGGGTTTTCCTCTAACGTAGCTATACTTCCAAGCCATGATGCGGCTATTGTAATACTTTCAAATGCTAATGGCTCGGTTTTCCCTTATGTGATGACAGCTCGTGCTATTGAAATGATTACAGGTCTTGATCCAATAGTACTTGATAAGGAAATTAGTACACTAATTCAAGTCCATGATGATAAATTTAAAACGATAATCGATGAAAATATAAAAAAACCACAAACCAATAATCTGGTTGACTATACAGGAACATACTCTGATCTCGCTTTTGGTGAAATCCATGTCTATCTAAAAAATAAGAAACTGTACCTAAGTTTCCACGATTATGAATTCTCGTTAAAGCATAATATTTTAAATACCTTTTCTATTGAAAATAATAATGCTCCTGTATGCTTTAACAATATGAAAATCCTCTTTAACCTAGATTTCTCTGGTAATGTTGCATCAATAACCATGGATCTTCCTACAGATGATTCTGTATTAACTTTTAAAAAAAATCTTCTAGAACTAACAGTTGATGATATTGAAGCATACATAGGCAATTATAACTATAATGGTTGGGAAATTAAGATCCTTAAGACAGAACATGGGTTGGAGGCACTACTTCAAAATTACTATTCTTTTCCTCTAATACCAGAGACAAGAACTCGTTTTATTATACCATCATATGAAGGTTATATCATTGAATTTAAAGAAGATAAAGAAGATCCAGGAAGTTTAAATGTCGCTCTAATTTCTCCTCAAAATGAAGTATACTTAGGAAAAAGAGTAAAAAATTAATCTTCAATATCGAACCAGACTTCTCTATTATCTTTGTTATCTCCAAGGTAACTAATAGTAATCTCTTCACCACGAGCAATAGGCTTCGTTGCTCGTATTACCATAAAATAGTCACCTTTCATCTTTTCAAAGTAATTCTCTGCATTAGGAGACTTAGAATGATTAAAAACTGAACCTTGCGAAAGGACTACAAAAGAACAATCTGGGTCGTCTGGATCACCGAACACATAATCTGAGAGAACTGTTTTCATCACCTTCTTTGTCTCTTTAGCATCAAGTGGTATTGTAGTACATATGTCAATTTGATCACCCTTCTTGAAAGACTTACCAGCAATAACAGACCTACCTTTTTTCTTATCCAAATGAATTTCTAAATTCATTTTAAGAGAGAATAGATAAGTTTTCTCTGTAAAACGAACCTTCTTTTTCTCTAAAACCTTCATATATAATCAACCAATTAATGTTTTTATATATGCAGAAATTCAATTTTTTATGCAAGCTTCGTTACTTTGTTTATCCATGATTTTGGTATCGCTACATACCTCCCGCCTACATCACCCTCTAAATCATCAAGAAAAGAAGCCATAAGTATAATCTTCTTGTCATCCTCGTGGATCTTCCAGCCTACATCAATCACTCTAGGTAATTCTAAGGTCTTCATTTTTTCAAAATGTTGCCATCCTGGTTCTCCATCAATTGCATCAAACCACTCAATTTTTACTAAATCACAATTCTTCATTTGGAACCTCTACGTGAATTTCCTATAGCAGCAAAACCATTTCCTACCATATAGGATCCAAAGATCCATGTAACACACCTAATCCATTGAGGGTAATCAACTTTACCAATAATTAAAAATATAGAAACCAGTAAAATTGTAATGATAGCTAAAAAAAACTTTCTACCACCAATACTACGAAAACTAAACATTAAATCTCCTTTTTTTCTTTATTATAAAGAAAATGAGAATAATGCTAATTTTCACCCTTTAATGTAAGGGTTAGCGATGGCTGTTTTAAGAAGAGGGTTTTTGCTACAGCTAGAATCATTTCTGGAGTAACAGCTTGTAAAGCCTCTAATTCATCCGCTTCACTCTCAAATAATGAAAGTCCGATAAGGAAATTATTTGTTACCCCTAACCAATGTTCTAACGATTTTCTGTTCTTCTTACTATCTTCCTCAAGAGTAATTCTAGCCCTTGTTATCTCTTCAACAGAAACAACTTTATCTGACAAATCATCAATAATAGACTCAACCTTATCCAGCAGAGTTTTGTCATTAGAGCAATTTATTGGTAAGGTCACCTGTAGAAGACAATCTTGTATGTTCGGATAATTAAGCATAATTATCTCTGCTTGTGTATAATAGCATTCAGCAAGCTCACCCCTTAGCTGATTCTCTAAGCGTTCATTAAGAATCTTCACTAAGAAATTAAGCGCAGATACAGAATGTCCCTGACTCAATATATTAGAATAATCTAACTTATAGTAAATCTTCCTAAAAGAAAAATGATCAGATGCAGTAAGCACTTCCTCCTGAATACTACTACTTGGAAAACTTAATCTATATGAAAAACGTTCTTTATGAAATATCGATTTTTTTCCTCTAGGCACTGAGGCTATGTATTTCTCTGCAATCTCATAGAGATCTTCTGGATCAAAGTCACCAATAATAACACAACAATAATCCTGAGGACAATTTAACACCTCTAACAAACCCTTTTTAGTCTTCTCAAAATCGGTATTAGATGATGTTGGAGAAACAATTTGATCAAAATTAATAAAAGATTCCAGTCTATTCTGGAAAGTGGCTATTGAATTTTCATTAAATAGGGTACTCTCATTTAAGTGTGACTGAATATGATCCCACGATTTACCTTCAGCCTTCGCCTCCATAAAAATCGAATGAAACAGGGCAAAGGAATCCTCAATTTTATCAGAAGAACCCTTAAAAGTAAGAGCCCTATAGTACGGGGCAATAGAAAAGTTATGATGTATCCATTTATCTTCTAAAAACCTATTAAACTGCATGTCTGGAAGATCCCTTGTACCAGAAAGTCTCTGCAAATAGGGAGCCAACTCAACAGAAGGAATATCCTCAAGATTAAACGCATTAAGTCCTCCCAAGGCAAAAAACATTGAAGTAAATTCACCTTTTTCTATTTGAGTCGGTAACATAAAGCACTTAAGGCCATTTGAAAGATGAATTTCTATTAATTGCATTTTATCTGGTAGATCATGATTAATTTCAATTGTCACCTCTCCTGGATCTTCAGAAGGCTGCAATATGGGATGAATAGGGTTGATAATTTCCTTATCAGAAGAATTTTCATAGGTTTCAAACGGTTTAGATGTTAAATCCAAAAGATAGTCAGCATAAAATTGATCATCCTTAACAAGACTTTTATCAGGAGATATAACCAATAGGTTCATTTTCTGATACATTGGAAACACAACCTCAGATAAAAATTGTGAAAACTCCTCGTAGGTAATTTCCTCTAAAATTTCTAATAAGTATGCGGTTTCTTCACTTGGAACCTTAAATCCTCTTCCATTCACAAAGTTAGAACACAAATCTGCAGCAACATTAGCAGGATTATCCTTCGAAGCCTTTAGCTTTTCAAGTATATCCCTCACATAACATTTGCTAGAGGAAAAACCTTCTACTGTTGATTCTTGATCCTGCAACGCTTCTCTAAATTTTCTATCTAATGAATAGAGAGCATGCTCAACTTTCTGTTGATAGGGAACAAGATGAAATACAGCGAGCAAGAGCTCTGGATCAAGCTCTTCAACTCCGAATTTTACACCCAAAACTCCGGAATCTTGCTTCATTGAGAGTTTTTCTAACGCTCTATTCAAATAAACCTGTGCGAGCAGAGAATATACCCCTACTGCTTCATGTCTTATCTCACTTTTTCTAATAGGCAAAAGGTAAAAACAATCTATTGTGGAATTTTCTTTTTCAATTGCAGTATGAGCAGAAGAATGTGAGATATCTGCTTCTCTAAACTCTCTTTCTCTTTCTTCTGAATTAGTAAACTCTAGCTTACCAAAAGTTTCCTTCACCATCTCCTTAACGTCTATTGCGCAAAAATTTCCCGTTACTATCACGCACATAGAGTCAGGTCTATAACAACTATCAAAAAAACATTTTACTTTTTCTTGGTCAAAATCCTTAATCAGTTCCTTATCACCTATGGGCATACGCTTAAAAAAACAACTTGTTGGCGCGCATAAAGAGTAAATTTCGCTCAAACGACGGTGTTCTACTGATTTTACCCTTAAGTCATACTCACTAAGAACAATTTTTTTCTCATCCCTAATTACATTATTGGACAGAGGAGGTGTTGAAACTAATTCGCTAAGAAAGTTTAATGATTTAGAAATACTTTCAGGATTACTTTCAGCGTTTAGATAAAAGCACGTATGATCAAATGTGGTGTAGCCATTTGGCTTAGAAATACCTACTGGTGATAGATAGCAACTACCATCAGAGCTTGTTGATCCATGAAAGACTAAATGCTCTATTACGTGTGCAAGCCCTAGTTCTTCATTTTTTTCATCAATAGAACCCTTTTTAAGAACCAACTGGACTGACACCTCTTCAGACTTACTATCTAGTGAATATATAACATACGATATCCCATTATCTAACTTCCCAAGTTCTACCTTAGATTGAAGAGATGTAAAAAATGTAACAGCAAGAACTAAAAACCTAAACATAAGCTACCTTTTAATTTAAGAGGATAGAATAGCAACCTGTTTAGTTTATAGGAAGTTTTGATTTATTAAGCCTCTCATATTGAGAAGTCTATACAACTATTTGTCAATCGATTTAATTTCATTAGAAACTTAACAATTATTAGAATACAAAAGTATACTATGGATAATTTAATGCTATAAAATGGATTAGTGTACTAACTAATAGAAACAGAAAAATATTAATAACAGATGATAATCCTTATCTCGACCGTATTCTATTGAAAAAATAAGTTCTGAAGTTTGCGCATCGATTATCATTAATTGTAAATAGGAAGATAAAAAGAAAATACTGCTGCACTTGATTTAGTTGCTGGTAAATAATTGTAAGCATAGTAGCTAGAGATGTTGTTATAGCTGTAAACAAAAAGGTTAAAGAACTTGCCAAGCTTATATAATGGTCATACCCTATCTGCATAGAAGAATATTGCAAAAAGGCAAAAAGAGACTGTCAAAAAAGAAGGTCCTTATTTACCTTTCCCTCTCACCTGAAATCCACACCCTTTTAAAATTCCATGCTCCCTTCTAAATCCAACATCAGGCCAATTACGACACAAAGCTGGCCTCAAAATGTAATTAGAACAACTTCCATCCTTTCGTAAGTATCGACACCCCATTACAAAATGATTTTTACCCATGACCTTATCTGCCTTCTTAGATCTCAAAAAGAATCCATTGATTTGGGTATGCCAAAAAAGACTAAGTAGAGAAAGTTTCTTAGACTTCGTCCTTAGAAGAATATAGTGACAACAATTTCCCCGTTTTTTACAAGACCCTGTTATTTTAAAAGGTGGAGGAACAATACGAAGTGCTATCTTCTTAGCAAATAGATCCAGCATCATGAAGGGATAGATCAACAGCTTAATACACAACCTAAGTGGAGAGGGAAACCACTGTTTCTTCAGCCCACCTGCTGGAAGGGGGGGCTGTATTCTTTCATCACCAACACTATCTAGAAGCTCAACTAAAGATTTCATCAAGAAATATAATAGCAAAAATGGTGACCTAAAGCCACCATTTTGTAGAGGGATTTTAACCCTAGTAAAGTATTAATATTTTTAGAAATAATGCTAGGTTACCACCAAGGACCCATGGTTATTGGAACATAAGGAATATAGACTTTTTCCTTATCTTTTTTTGTCTCTTCCTTTTTATCTCCATCTGCAAAATTCAATGGAAAAACAAAGGAATTTCCTAACAAGTCATTTTGTGGCATTTCAGCATGTAAACCACCTAAAGTAATTCCTATGAAACAAGTAGCTACACAATACTTCACATATTTTTTCATTATATTCTCCGTGTTTCTATTATATTTTATATAAGCGTATCTTAAAAAACAATATACGCTTGGCCAGTTATAGAAAACAGAGTTCTTTTTATCAATCTTTTTTTTAATAAAATGTGTTTTTAATACAATTGCCATAATAAGTTTATAGTTGTTTAATTTTTAAAAAAAATAACTCTTCATAAAAGTTAGTGAATTAATTCTTGTTATAGATTTAATAATTTCATCCTATTATAATTAACATCTAAAAAATCTTACAACACAGGATCATTATGCCATTTAATATAGAACCACCATCATTATTATCTAATATTGGTTTTAAAACTATTGCTGACCGTCGTGTAGCAACTATTCCTTTAAATTTTTTTGGTAGAGAATACTGTGTCTTGTCCATAAATTCGAACCTCGAGCCAGAATGTGCAGAAACTCTTAAATCTATCGCCCTCATTATAGCAGCCTATCTTCCCCTGAATCTTCTTAAGGTTCCGGACCTATTAAAGGTGTGTATCATTGCAATAGCTTCACCTCAAGCAGGGATGATCTCAGGTGGAGCCTATGCCCTCAAATTCTCCTGCCAAAGCCTCCTCTATGCATTTGCTGACAACTCCCTCCTCTACCTAGCTCAATCGATAGGAAGTGTTGCCTTAGCCTACGTGCTTACTGATAGATATAGAGAAGCTTCAACCAGTAGTCCCCTTCTAAACTACTTATAACCAGGTAAATGTGAATTTTTACCTATAATTATCGGAATATAGGCTCTTTGATTCCTGAACCTAGCTGTTAACTCAAATAGAGCGATTTAAAAAGTCCTACTCATTTCAAAAGCAATCACATCTGACTAATGTTCAGTTTTTTAAGTAGCACACCACATGCTTAGATCATTATTAAATTAAAAATATACCTTGGATTTTAACACATAATAATGGTATAATCTTACTATAATTAACGATAATTAATAATTTAGGAGATCATCATGTCAGATTTAGCATTGCAAGCAATAAATTCATTTTGTCAGCAAATACCAGGCGCAACAGAAACTTTATGTGACAGCACAGGGGCAACTGTGACAGCTGTTGCTTTAGGTGCCATCGCTACATTGGCTGTTGCTAAGGGCGTACAGTCTGCCGTAGCACAATGCTTGAAAGGAAGAGTACAAGCGCCAACTCCTCAAAGGGTTGAAGAAACTGTTAAGAAAGATCCTAGAGAAGTTAAAGGCGTAGTTTCTGCCACAACTGCTGATCCACGCCCAGACGCAGATTCTACTGCTAGTGCACGCACAGAAAAAGCTGCTCATAAAACTCTTGTGGGCGAAACAGTTGTTGCCAGTGTGAGAGAGAGAGAAACAGCTGATATTTCTAATACAAGAGTAGCTACGGGGACAAAAAACGAATTAAATCCACAAGACCAGGCGCGCATTATGTTGATTACAACAGCCCTTGGAAAAGCTGAAGGAGAACGTACACCAAAGGACGAATCAGTCTTAAGACTTGCAAATGCTATTAATGATCTTTACACGAAAATTGTAATAGAGGAAAAAATCAAAAAACCTGTAGATGAGGATTGCATTAAGTTTGGATCTCACCTCGACAGTTCTGGTAGCCCAAGCGAAGCAATTAACGACAAAACGAAAGGGTTTGGACTGGTTGCGGATATCTTAATTAAACATCCCCACCTCACACTGGCGATAAATGCTTTGTTTACTAGAGAATGTGCAGTAGACACAAAAGTAGCAGTGTAGAGCATTTTTTATTATGTGACGGAAGAGCAGGGTAACCTGCTCTTCTTTTTTTTTACTTAATTAGAATACAATTATCCCACCTATTAACTCTAGGAATACCCCATTTTCCTCATATCCATATAAGCTCAGCAGTCTTCTTCTCACTCTTATTATCTATATCTCTAAATTTCTGCTAAACCTAAATCAACCAATCATTAAATCTAATACTGTTGAGGGAGAACAAAATAAAAGCTAACGAAATGAAAAAAAATTATTTAATAGTTAGAGCTTATAAATTATTCAATAAATCAGACATACTTCTTACTTTTTTTATAAAAATTAAATAAATAATTACCACATCTTATCCCCTATCTAATTCAGACCCTACCTCTATAAAAATAATGAAAGAGGTCAAGGCTGCCAAGGATCAAACCCATTACTCAGTCAATAATAGGATCAATGAGCTCTTATCTGATGTTGTTAGTGATAAAAAAAATGTAACTGCAGCCGACTCATGCCTTAAGATTTAAGGATAAGGCACTGCTTCTTTTTAGGACTAAGCTTAGTCACCAGAAATCCCTTTTTTTCTTGAGGAGATAACCTTAACAAGTGCTTTTAGATCTGCATGAATCAGTATTAGAAGTGAACGCTTAAATAGATAAATTGCTCTTTGAATTGTCCCTTGTCGATGTAGTGGCAGAATAGAGTGGAGCTTCTTTTTACTAATTCTGCGCGCACCCTTCTGCAAAACTTGTAATATACGGAATATGCGCGCAGGAACAGTTTCCTTATGAGAATAGAACACCTGACCCTGTTTATTCACTATCACTAAGGCATTAGAGTGAAATGACAGCTTTGAATGCAATGTTCCCTCTAAATCATCAAGAATAAATAATCGTCGATCTTGCTTTTTCATTTTTGTCGCCATATTGATTCTATCATCAATTGTACTATGCAAAGGACTCCTCACTCCTATATACATCTCTTGTACGACTAGCGTCACAAAGATAACATCTGGATATATCTTCTGAAGCTCATGCATACCTACTAAATTCATCAAATATTCAGGACAGGAATAAGACCCCACTTCTATAACTACAATTTTTCCATCGAAACCTTGGCGTTTTATAATGTCACCCTCAAGGCCCATCATAGAATTTGAAAAAAACTGCTGCCCTGAATCTATCATAATAAAATTAGTCTATAATAAAGTAAAAAAAATAAATATGGAAAAATTATCTAAAATCCTAGTAAATACCCTAATTGATCAATTTGACATCTCCATTGCTTTTGCCCTGCCCGGAAAAGCTATTATGGAAATATTAAATACCATTGAAAATGATGGTCGTATCCGGGTGATTTATGTAAGCCATGAAGCGCAAGCTATAAATGCTGCCACAGGGTATTTTCTTGCGACAGGGAAAATAGCTCTTACTCTAGCCACAAAAGGGCCAGGTTTAACCAATACCATAACAGCTCTAAAAAGTGCCACTATGGAGAAGAACCCAGTCATATCTATCTTTGGATATTCTAGCTATGCAAAAGGATCAGCTTTTCAAAGACTCAACAATAAACCCTTCCTATCTCTCTCAAGCCATTATGCGGCAGATATCCAATCACCAGATGATTCATTATACCTTTCAAAAGCTCTCCATATACTACAGGAAAAGAAAGGGCCTGTTACACTTTCAATTTCAGAAGAAATGCAGAGGAGATTAATTAAAGTGCCTCTTGTGATGGAAAAACTACAACCAAAAAAAATAGAAGCTTATCGTAGAGAAGAGTTTATAGGAGGTTTAAAGAAATCTAAATTGCCCTGTCTAATAATAGGTGGTGGGTGCAAACCTATAAATAGCCAACAACGTCAACTTATAACTTCATTTATTGAAAATAACAATATTCCTGTAATTTTCACATACAAAGCTCCTGAATTGATCCAAAAAACGCACCCTCTGCATTTGGGACGTACTGGTTTGTACCCTAGCAATCATCAGGATTTTTTAAAGGATATTGATACATTTATTTCCCTTGGCGTTTCTTTTTCTGAGCTTTTAGCAGCTCCTCTTGCCCCTTATATCAATAAGGCTTTCCATATCTCTGTGAATAATGATCCATCATTCTCTCCTGCAAATATAAATATTGATCTATTGATTAATGCTGACGTATTATCCTTCCTAAAGTCAATGCCAGAAAAAATCAGAGCAAAGACTAAACTAAGAAAAAAAAATATACGAACCTCTTCTGTCGATATATACAGCAAAATATTCAAGGCTCTAAATTCCTACTATAAAAATGAGAAGGTTAACTATGTCACTAGTGTTGGTTACCACCAACTCAGAGCCTATCAAGAGCTAGATGTAGATCCCTCCTCAAAAAGACTTATATCCGCACTTGACCTGGGATCAATAGACCACGGGTTTGGTGCTTCTATAGGAGCTACCTATGGAACTGGTAAGGAAAATATATTTATAACCTCAGAAGCATCTTTTCTTATATCTCTTGGTGAATTGGCAACATCACCAAATCCTGAAAAACGATATAAGATAATCCTATTTCTGGATCAACAGCATCTTATTATTAATCTTAATAACTCCCAAGATAAAACCCCTTTCAAAGGGATAGATTTTAAGTCCATTTTAGAAAGCTTTCATTTTAAAACCTACAACACCTCCTCTATTGA
>CACLRR010000007.1 GCA_902609415.1 uncultured Chlamydiae bacterium | reverse complement strand
ACTAGGTATGGGGTATGAAGGATATTTCCCTGTAGGTGACATAGAGAAATTAAGAAAACTACTAATAAAGATTGAAAACGAACCTTGTTTTTTAAAGCAATTAGAAAAACAAATTCTCAGCCTACAGGAACAATATCTAGAAGACGTTGAACAGAAGAAGTGGGAAACATTGCTTAAGCTGTTTCCTGTTAATTAGGATTTATTTTTCTATAATTATTATATTCTCATATGTCACCTATATAATAACCGCAAGCTTTACATCAGCTAATCTAATTTCCTAATGCGGTAAACAAGGTAAACCATCATGCTCGAGTGGTATCCCGAAAATATTATTTGTAGCATTGAATAATAAGTATTGTGAGCAAGTAGTTATAATATCCATGATATTCTTATCATCAAAATGGTGTTTTAACGACTGCCATATTGCTTTACTAATATCTGCATTTTTATAGATTGCATCAACAGCTTCTAAGAGGCTTTTATCTTTGTCTGACCAACCACCTTTCTCGATGGGTAGTGCTATTTTATTTATCTCGGAGAGCTTCATACCATCTTCCAACATAACAGGTACATGATGCCCCCAAACATAATCACACTTAAAGATGGCCGCACTTCTTAAAATAATCAATTCTTGCTCTTTAACTGACAAGCTTAAAACTGTTTTTGACCCCACCCAATATGGAAAAAAAAGATCAGTTATCTCTGGGTTAACCATCATTTGCCCCATAACGTTTTTAGGTGAATTTTTACCTGAAATCGAAGATCCGGGTAACTTTGAAAAAAGTGTTTCATAACGTTTTCTAAACTGTTCTTCTGTTGCTCCAGAATAACGGTTTTGCTTTATAGTTTTTTTCATCTCCATCCTTTTAATATCTAGTAAATACTCAATAATATAAAAAAACATAATTTTGTTAATCAATATTTAGCTGAATTTTACTATTTAGGTCGATTTCTAGTGGAATATAGCTGCCCCTCCCTACACTCAAAAAGAAAATACCTTTATAGAATCCACTTCAAAGATCACTAGTCAATCCTATTATTATAATATTTTTATATTAATATGTTAAAATATAAATAAAATAAAAAAAATGAAATTAAATTATAAATACTTCCTAAAATTGAGAGTTGTAATACCCGCCCTACTAATACTAATTATGATGGCGCCTTGGTATATTCCGAAGGAAGGTGAGCTATATTTATGGAACATACCAATTTGGGTCTATTTTATAGTGTTTTTTCATGTTTTCTTTTTAGCTTTTATGTCCTTTCACATTTCTTATTTTATTAAAAACAATAAAGAGGATAAATAATGGAAGGTATTGTTCTAAACACAGCTACAATTGTATTTTTTTTACTCTATTTTTCTTCATTTATTATTATTGGATTCCTTAGCAAATCATATGCAAAAAATCATACAACTAGAGACTATCTTACTGGTGATAGTAGTTTTGGTAAGATCACTCTCTTTCTAACCTTATTTGCTACCACATTTAGTGGTCTTACTTTTATTGGTGGCCCTGGATTTAGTTATAGAAATGGTTTTTTATTTTATGTAGTTGCCGCAATAGGTATGGGGTATGTACTGGGTTTAGTTTTACTAGGCCCTGCCATTCGAAAATTACATGCTAAGAAAAAATATATAACAGGTGTTGATTTTATTGCTGATCGATTTAACCATCCACTACTAACAAAGATTGCAACTTTTATTTTAGTTTATGCAGCCTCTATGTATCTTATATCACAATTACAAGTGTTAGGTCGAGTTTTTCAAGGATTCTCTGATGGACAAAATCTTGATCAATGGTATCTCTATGGAACGCTATTTCTTGCAATTATTATGGTGGTTTATGAGTCAATAGGTGGATTTAGAGCTGTGGTATGGACAGATACCCTCCAAGGTTGTCTCATGTCCTTAGGTCTTATAGGTGCAGTCTTTATATTCAGCAAAGAATTTATTAATCTTCCAGATTTACTAGCTTATATAAAAAAAGCACCTGAACTTTACCATTTGATCAGCTTTAATAAAACAAAAACGATCATATGGGTATTTAGTTACTTTTTTATGGGTTTATTCGCCTTTTCTATTTATCCACAAACATTTCAGAGAATTATAGGTGCAGAATCAATTAATAAATTACTTAGCTCAATTAAATATTTCATGTTGACCTTACCTCTTATGAAGTTACTCCCACTATTTTTAGGTTTAGTGGGACACTACGTTTTTCCTGGATTACTGGACATAGGCAGTGAATATATTTTCCCAATGATGCTAAAAAAAATAATGTCAATGAGTCACATTTATTACTGGATAGGTATTCTAGTCTTTTGTTCTATTCTTGCTGCCATACTTTCAAGCGCTGACTCTTTTTTAATAGCTATTGTAGCTTTAGTTACAAAGAATATTATCATAGAAAAAATTAAGGATAATAGCGAAAGAAGAAACTTAGTTATCTCTAAAATGATTTCCTTTTTTATTTTGTCTTTACTTGTTGGCTTAGCATTTTTATTAAGGTATTTTACTCTAATTAGTATTTTTGATATGACCATGAATCTTTTATCTCAATTAGCACCTGCATTTTTCCTAGGTATTTATATGCCTAAGATTAAGGGATCTTCCATAGTTACAGGTCTTTTACTAGGCGCACTATTTGTTGTTTCTTTTGCAGGATTCAATGTACATAAAATCTGGCAGATACATACTGGAGTTATAGGTATCACCATCAATTTTATAGCCGTCTTTATGCACCATTATTTAAATAGAATAAAAGCTGTAAAAAGTTAATCTAGTTGAAGAAATCTGTTATAATATAAAATATCCAGAGCCTCTCTATTGCTATTTGTATAAAACATTCCGTTGATTATAAATTAATAACTTAGACCCTTGGACTGTTATTATATGATAGGTGGAAATTCACAATCTAAGACTAGGATTGAAGGATTCTCATAAATGAAACTGCGCTAGAGCTCTTGATTCTAGGTTTATTAACTTTTCTGCAACAAGTTCTTCAATCCACTCAGCTACTGTTTCTGGAAATATGCCAGACATGCAATCACATTCATTTTTACAAAAACAGTTGAAATAACCGTCTGGTTTACATCCTTCAGGCTCTAGTACATCTACTTTTTTTCCTAATGGAAGCCACCGCTTAATCCCAATAAAAGGAGTAGCTGGAAACAAACCAAGGGTTTTAATGCCTAACGCAGCTGCGAGATGAAGTGGTCCTGTGCCAGAAGCAATTAGCCCATCACAGCGATAAATTAGAGTAATTAACTTATCTAAGGTCAACTGGCCCATTAGATTAACAGTTTCCAGAGACTCTACTTCAAGTTCACTCCCTTTAAGGTGATATTCCTCTTCTGAACCTGTTAATAATATGCGAACTGGTACTTTTTTTTCTTTAAGCAAAAGTAGCATGCGCCGCATTAAATATATTGGCCACTCCTTACCATTTCCATTTGATCCAGGATGTAAAATAATATTAACTTTGGTATTATCTTTAAATAACTCCTCAATGAAATTAGGCAACAGACTAGATTTTGGAGTAAAATGGATTAATTCTCTAATCTGATTAATTGAATTGATCTTCCAATGCCCAAAAGGACGTAATAACATTTCATTACTCTGAGCCTCATGTAACCCATTTTTAGACCGACTTAAATAGACCAGATAATTACATGTTCTCCAAAAAAAAAATCTATTCATCATCCCTATTCTTAAAGGAATTTCAGCTTTTTTAGCTGCTTTAAGAAGGATTTTGTCACGTTTTTTATCAATCAAATGTGTCATTATCCATGCATCAGCCTTAGTGCGCTTAATTGATCGAATTAGGTTTTCATAGGTTGTATCCTCATCCCACAGTATAGCCCCATCAATATGATTGTATTTCTCAATTAAAGCAGATATATGTGAGTTGACAAGAAAAAAAACCTTTATCCCAGGACAATAATGTTTCAATAGAGGGGCAAGATGGAGAGTCAAAACAACATCTCCAATTCCTTTATTACAACAAACAATCACAGAAGAGATGCTTTTTCTATGCCATTGCTTCCTAAACTTAAACATCATCTCCAATACCCTTTAGAACGTTCCTTTGCCTATACTTATCCGAGGCCGACCTATATTATTGCATCTTTTGTTTTTTTTTATGACTTGTTTTTTTCATAGACAATCGCTGAGCTATCTTCCATGTTCAGTCTGTTTTTTCACTAATTCCAGAACATCCTTCTTCCCATCCGCAGTTGGTGTTTCATATGAAGGGTACTTGTTGCTATAAATGCATGTATTCTAAATTTCTAGCTCTCTTTAGTGCTTGATGGTATTTATAAATATCATTTCTATCCAATCTAGCAAGTGCTACAATAGTTGGCTTTTTACGCTATCTGCTACTGCTTTGACTTTGAGAAATTCATATTCTGATGTCATTGGAAATCCTGCCTCTATATAATCCACACCAAGATAATCAAGTGTTTCTTCTATTTCAACCTTATCTTCTAGGCTTAAGGATGCTTGTGTGAGCTGCAGTCCATCACGTAGCGTAGTATCGAAAATAACAACTTTTTCTTTTTTTATTCTAATTACCTTCAATTAACTCTATTATACAAAAAAGAGATTTTACTCTTCTCTTGTCATATTCTACATGAAAAACCATTACAATATTATCAGTGATCAAAAAAAAACTTTGCAAAAAGAAAACGATATGTTAAAAAAAAATTAATAAAAATAATTTTAATAGTCTTGAAGGTTTACATATGGACTCTTATATTTCGATAGACCCTTCCACTTATGACTGGAACACTATTTCTAATACTAATTTGTTATCTTGTATAGATTTACATGAAATAAGAGATAGATTTCCTGATATACGTATGCATTTTCCAAGAAAGGAGGTTACCTGCTTAGGTAAATTAAAATTTGACTGGTCACATTTTCACCTCCAAGAGTTTAGAAATACAATTGATGCACACACATCCATTCTAAATTCCCTAGAGGATCTTTTGATTAAAAATATTCTTTGGGTAAAGGAAAGACCTCTGGAATATTCACCATATCAGGAGGAACTTGATGATCAACTTACCGACCTATATAAATTAACACTCCTTATTCGCATAGGAGAGCTATACAGGGATCACATAGAAAGAAAATGTATGTGTGGAATTAGCCGCTTAAAATTAGTTAAATATCTTTCATGCTTTATGTGGGGAGTTTCATTTATTGCCGGTTCTATTGATTCAATTGTACAAGAATCAAGCGAGGACTGTGCTGGTCCCACATTTGCAAATACAGTTTTATGGTTTAGCTCAGGTGGATTCTCAGCACTTGCACTATGGATTCAGAAAATAGACTCTAAAAATCAACGGGTTCTTGATTCAATATCAAGGATCATTGCCATAAGAAATGATATAAAAACGTGGCACGATAGGATTACACTCTCTCAACAAGGTTTTACAGGTATACAGGAAAGGATAACACACGAGGTAATGTTTGAGACAAGCGAGCGCATGCCAGATTGGCTAATTTCCCTTACAGGAATTTTAGATCTCATAGAAAAGAATGAAGAGCTCTCTCCTTTTGCAAAAGTAGAACTAGAATCAATTCTATATGAAAGTATAAAGGAAAATTTCCATCTTCTTCTAGATGTGAAAAGCAAAGCATTCACCCAAACAATTGACCGTATTCTCATCTTTTATAATCAACTTAGTGCTAAAAAAACAGCGTCCACTGCTAGCGCTGAGGTAGTTTAAGATGAATACACTGTGATAATAAATGAATACCTTCTAAAATCGATGTTTTTGTCTCTCCTACCCCTTACAAGGTGCAACACCACATGTCGTAAGTACAATAATAAAATTTGCAATAGTAATTAGTATTAAATAGGTAGAAACAAACTGGTAAAATCTTGGCATTTTTCTAGGTTCTTTTGTCTCAATAAAAGGAATATAAAACATAAAAAGTAGGCCAATTCCAATGATAACACAGGAAAAAATGATAAACGCCCAGGAATATAGTGATAATCCAAAAACAGGAAGACCAAATGGTTTTTGGCCAGGACAAATATGTAAAAGAATTTGTCTCATTGATACTGAAGCACCGAAAATCGCATAGAAATAGCTTATAGTATAGTGACGAATTCTTATCCCATAATGAAGGTTTAGCATAAATCCGATCCCTACTCCAATCATAGCAATTCTTTGTAAAAAGCATAGAGGACACGGAGTCTCATGCAAACCATATTCATAAGCAATTGCTCCTGTGAGCACTAGACAAAGTATTAAAACAACAAGACTATTAATTACTTCTGCAAATTTATTCATAGGTTTATGTGTAGTTTGTCTGTTATGTGAAAAATCAAGACTAAAACTGAGCAAAGAACGTTAAAACATAAGATTACTAGTGAAGTGACCCTAAATCCCAGAATGAGAAAAAGTTGTGAAATAAGAAATAATAGAAAAAGAGCTGCCATCATACTTTTACATCATCCATTTGTTTAAATAATTATCAAGAAAATTATATTAATTATATGCTACAATTTTTATATAAAAATAAATTATAATAAATGTCATATATTTATAATAAAATAATCCCTTGGGTCGGTTTTCTTTCTCTATTCATAAGTCTTTCTCTGATAATCATCGATACAAGTATTCTAGCACTAGCACTTCCTTCTATTGGAACTAGTATGCATCTAACACTTCCAGAGCTCCAGTGGATACATAACTCCTATATTATCAGCTATGTGATTTTTGCTATTGCAATGGGACGTATTGCTGATGTTAAGGGGCACAAATTTGCCTTCTTAATTGGTGTGATCTCATTTCTTGCCGGATCGATTATTTGTGGTTATGCAAACTCCTTTTCCGAGCTAATTATAGGACGAGTGATTCAAGGTTTTGGAGCCACAGGTATTTATCCTATTGTTATGATCCTAGCTACCGAACTATTTCCCTCTCACAAGCATGCTTCAGTAATAGGCATTCTAAGTATGGCGCTAGGAATAAATTATGCATTAGGGCCTTTCCTAGGAGGTATCATTCTTGAATTTTATAGTTGGCATTGGGTTTTTTTAATTAATATACCAATATGTCTTATTTCTTTAGCCTTCTCCTTTTTTATCAAGAACACCCCCTCAAAGAAACCTCTTTTTATGAATAAATCTTCTCTTCTATTCCTTGGAATTTGCTCTATCTCTTTCCTTTTATCAATAAATAGAATTGCATCAACGGCTATTTCTGGAATGTTATTTACACTCTTCTCTCTTATCCTTATGTACCTATTTATCTTGTTCGAAAAAAGAAAAAAAAAACCCTTACTACAACTCAGTCTCTATCAAGGAGGAAATTGGAGGTTAGTAAATATTATCGGTACAATTTATCAAGTTAATAATGGCTGTATTCTTCTCCTTATTCCTCTATATCTACAAAATATACTCCTAATATCTCCTCTGTATAATGGGCTACTCATGCTTTTTTTTGCTCTTACCTTAACTTTTATGTCTCCAATTGCCGGAAAAATGATGGAAAAATGGGGTTTAAAAGTCCCGATTAGAATCTACCAGATTGCAGGCGTTATATGTTTAATGTTACTTACTATCGCTGTTTTTATTAAAACAATAGCCATGGCTATTCTAATTTCAATCGTTCTAGCTGTTTATTCAGGCTACAACTATGCCATAACAAATCACCTAAATGTCGCTCTTCTGCCAAAAAAAATGAAGGGTATTGGGGCCTCTATGTACGCATCCCTCATATGGTTTGCATTTTCAGTAGGTATAGCGCTAGCTAGCCTAATTCTCCTTATTACTTCAACAGCCAATCTTTCCTCTAACCTTATCAATTCTACTATTCCTCTTTCGTATTTATCATACTTTATTACAGGTGCATCTCCCCTAAATTCTCTTAACGACCCATATCTAATCAATATTTGCCAGACAGCCTTTGAAACAGGATTTTCTACAGTCTTTGTTATTACTACCATTTTAGCTATAATCTCAATAAAATATAGCAACCAACTTATTGACTAACTTCTTAATATAAAGGGTATTCTAGCGATACTCTTAATTGAGTTGACAGTTGTTAATTTCAGTGTTAAATATCATCTACATATGTATGAAGTGCCTATTTTTATTGCTCTTGGTCTCATAATTGGAATTGCATCTGGATTATTGGGAATTGGTGGAGGAATTATTCTCATTCCTTCCCTTTTCTATATCTTTTCTCTTATTCATGTTGATCCCTCAATTCAAATGCAAATGGCAATCGGAACATCGCTAGCATCTGTTGTGATTAGTACACTATCTTCCTCTATAGCTAATTACAAGCGCTCTACAATTATATTTAGCATTGTCTTCTTTATTGGTATTGGTTCTGCTTGTGGCTCAATATTTGGGGCATATTTAGTTTCGAGTCTTCCTCAAATTCTCTTGCGTTATTTGTTTTGTTTTTTTACATGTTTCCTTGGAATTCGTTGTCTTTTGTCAAAACAAAAGACTCATGTTAAACGCTCCCTACCAAAAAAACCTCTTCTTATCCTTATGGGCTTTGTTATTAGCTCTATCGCAACGGTTCTAGGAATCGCAGGCGGTATCTTAAATGTTCCTATTCTAAGTTACTTCTCCATACCTATAAGAAAGGCTATTGGAACATCATCTGCCCTTGCCTTTATTGTGGCTTGTATTAGTTCAATCAGCTTATTTTTAATAGATAGTCACATGTCTGAAACAAGCTCTCTTATCTATTGGCCAGCTTTTTTCTGGATCTCCATTACAACACCTTTTGCTGCACCACTTGGCGTAAGACTAGCACACTATTTCCATCCAGATCACCTTAAAAAGATACTCGGAGTCATCTTAGTCACTACAGGCATTATTTTAATCCTTGCGTAGGGTCATTAATTCTAGGCTTAGAAAAGCTTGTGTCTATCTTTAGATACTTAATCTCTCTTCCAGCAACAAAGAGGCAATGTTCTGCTTGCCCAGATACTCTATAGGCAACAAGTAAAGATGGAAAAGGTCCTAGCCTGTAAGGTCTTGGAAAAGGGCCTCTATATTTTTGCACAATATCGGTGCCAACTACAATCTCACGAGTTGGAGTGATGGATAAAGGCTCAGCAGATCTGAGGACTATTAGAGTAAATACGTGCTTTTCAGCACTATAGGTTGTTACTACCTCCCTAACTTTTTGGCTAACACTAAGCCCTCTTAACACTTCCTGCAGTCTACGTTTATAGGGATGTTCACCCATACACTTACTAAGAGTTGTTCCTCTAGGTACAGTACATTCACTCTGGCCAAAGCTTGGTGTAACAGATCGTATTCCAACAAAGCTTTGATTAATAGAATGTGTCATAGTTCCTCCCTATGTACGGAAGGTAGGAATATAGAGTAAAACTTATTTTACCTCAAGTGATTCAAAAGACTACTATAAGTAAATCCATTAATAGGGCAAGAGGCAAGTTCTTTTAATGAAATATGATGACTAATTGCCAATTGAAAAGGAATAATCATTTCTCCAGCTCTTGGTGAGACCACTGTAGCTCCACGGATTCTGTCTGATTCTCTATCAACAAGTACCTTAATAAACTCGTTTTTTCTATTAGTTATTTTTCCCCTGGGCACCTTATCAAAGCTAAGAATCTTAGCTTCTATGCCTCTATTTTTCTTATCCTCTATGATCCCTATGGATGCGATTTCTGGATCAGTAAAAGTAATGGATGGCTGATCTGAGTCTCGTAAGACTCTCTCTTCAGTTTTTAGAATAGGTTGATCTGGATTAAGATGATCTATAAGCCTTATATCATCTTTAATTAAATGATCTAAAGCCCACCTTGACACCTCGTCTTCTTCTAAATATAGAATACGTTCCTTAGATGAAAAGAGAGACACCTTGCAACCCAAACGTGAAAACGCCTGGGCAAATTCAACAGCTTCACTATCATATCCTATAATTTGAAGCCTTTTTGGAATAAGATCTAAACTAAAAATTGATCTTACTGTGTATTGATTCCCTTTCGGTCTCTCAGGTGCCATTGCGCACTGTTTTTTTGCAAAAGCAAGCGCTCCATCTGTTGAGTCGATATTAAGATGATGTTTCAAATTAACTTTATCACCTTTTGCAGCTAGATGATTTAATTTAGCAGCATAAATAAGAGCTAATTTAGAAATAAATAAATCATTATTTTTTTTCAAAAATAGCCTTAATGTTATAATTATTAAAAAATTTATGCAGATATGGAAAATTTAGATACATACTTTACACCTTATTCAGCCTCGTTAGCGAATTCAATTGCTGCTTTAAGAGAGAATACTGATAGTTTTGTTAAACAGCAAATACTCTCTCGCACTATAAGTTCAATTGTTTTTCCCCTGTTTTCTACCCTAGATACAGCCATCTTTTCAGCAAAATTTATTTATATAAAAATAACTTCAATATTTGATTCCTAAAGAAGAATAGTGTAGAATTCATTATAAAAGCTTTAATTTCGTTTCCAGTCCGAATGATCTATACTGTTGAAACAAACAGAGCACCTGAAACTATCAAGATGATTGTCAATGGAGATACTTCTACGATTGATGCAAAATATGTTGTAGCAGAAGAGGGAGAATTCAAGCTACTGGAAGTTCCGAGATACGGTGAATTTAAAGAGTTCATAGGACAATTAGGTCGTGGGGTACAGATCATTGAGATTGTTGGAAATGAAAAGATCCAGGCTAGATTAAAGCTTAGAGACGGAGATACTATTCCTCCATTTGTTGAAGAGCTTTATGGATTTTCAACCCTAGAAGAAGATGACTCAAAATTCCTAATAGTTGAAGTTGATTCTACAGATCTTAACTTTGTAGATGCTGATAAAGTTGATCATCTCTATGACTATTAACCACAAATTGTACAAATATGGTCAAAGTGGTACTTATCTACCGGTTGGATAGAAAGCCTTTGACCTTTTTGAAGAAGAAGCATTCCTTCTAATTTTGGGTCGTTTTTTGCACTCTCAAGAGAGTAGATTGCATCAAATTTCTTTACAAAAGCAATATCTCGCATCTCCCAAATTGGCTTTTCCTTAGTGGATTTTTCTGAAAAATAGCGGCTTTTGGGGTCAAATGCAGTAAAATCTGGATAAGGTTTGCTTGCAACTCTTGCTATACCAACAATTCCAGGTGGCTTAGCATTGGAATGATAAAAAAGCACTAAGTCACTGATACTCATTGATTTTACCATAAAATTACGTGCTCTATAATTCCTGATACCATCCCACGGGGTAACACCATCTCTTTTTAAATCATCAATAGAATAAGCATTGGGCTCACTCTTCATCAACCAATATTTCATAGGTATAAGGTAAACTATTTTTAGCATTTCCATCAAATAAAATTTTTCCACCTTTTTATTTAATAAGTATTTTGCTATAATAGATGTTAATTATGAGGTTTTTATGCAAATACCGGGTCTACCCTATTTTTTTAATCATGCTGTGTCATTTGTAAAATCAAATAAACTAGCAACAGCTGTGACAATTTCACTAGTTGCCCTAACTTACATGTATCAAGAAGAGGGTGAAGAATTTAAAACACCCTTAGATAAGAAAGCAGTCGTTGCTCTAATAAAAGAACAAACCTCTAGCCAAATAGAAAAAGAGAGAGAGAAATTTACAACTCTCATCGAGAACTCAGGAATTAAAAGAGATAGACAACAATACTGGATTGCCCTTAAAAAATTACAACGGCAAGTAGTAGTTATAGCTAATGAGGGCTTAAGGATGGAGAAAGCAGTGGAAAATGGATACACCCCCTCTCAACTAGATTTAGAATCGTTAAGAAGAAATCAATAATGCATAATAATTTTCAATTGTTTTATTTATATTGATAATATAAAAATATTTAACTATAATTAAAGCATGACAAATATTTTAGCTTCTAGACGATTACTTTATAGCCATGCGATAGCGATACAAGCACGACTTGATGAACTATTGGATACAAAGGTGACTGAGGCTACCTATAATACCCTTCACTCAAAAACATTGCAACAAGCAAAGGATTGGTCACAGAGAGCAAGTAAATTCTTTTTTTTAGGCTCAACCTTAAAACGCCAAATAACGCGTATCAATAAATTACTTGAAGTAGATCAAGTTGCTCATAGGCTAGACCTCCCCTTTTTTCATTTAGCTCAACGACCAGACCAGGTTAGGTTTATAAAGGCCAATCATTTACACCACAAATTAACTGAAGCTCATAAAAAAAGCGGTGTACGGATAAAATACGTTAGAGAAGACCTAAAGTTTCCCTGCGCTATATTTGACCCAACAACGCGAACTGCCACAAGGGTTTCCAAAGAAATGAGTGCCATGAAATATGATCCCAGAACGATGAAGCTTAAGGGCTGTGAGGTGCTAGTAGATGGTATTGAGGAATATGACCCTAAAAACTGGGAATATCTGCGACCAATACAAAAAGCTATAGGAGAACCTGACTCCATAACGCACATTAACGTTCACCCTTGGGGATGGAATCCAGCAGGAGGCTCTCTTTTTGGCCATAGCTATCTTTCACTAGTTGTCAATGAAGAGGAATATGTGATTGGATACAACCTATCTGGAAGACTACTAAACCCAGATTTTATGGCATACCTTCCTAAAGATGGAAAGGATGTAGGTAGTGTGTCCTTTAAATTTAATGAGAGAAAAGGACAAGACCTCCTACGCCTAATTGAAGCAGCAAAAACTCTTCAACATCACAATGGTGAAAAGCCAGAAAATGTAAGTGACGATGAATGGGAAATGATTATAAATAAATACCACCACCTTTTATATAGAGTAGGCGGAACCTGCTCAGATTTTTCTACCTCTTTCTGGGAATTTGCTACGGGTAAGGAGCTGCCTAATAAGCCTGAAAAAACGTTTTCCAAAAGTCTATTTGCAAAGATCCTAGACTTCTTGTATAACTTCTTGCCAAACGCTCTATATAACATCATTAGAAAGGTGATGATACTTACAAGGTCTATAAAGCCTGTAGAAATTAAAAAACAGACAGCCCTCCCTTAAAAGCCTAGCCTTTTGCTTAACCTCCCTACCAGCATCTCATGAAAATCCAGGCCTAGGTTCCACACTCTTTTACAGCCAAAAAAATCCAATTCCAATTTCTAGACCAGGGCCGTTTCTGCTACTTCTTGTTCTATTAAAGTACCTATAGGGTCTTTTAAGGGTGTTCTTACAGGCCTAGATGCTACTATATCCTCAAGAGCATCCTTAAGTTCAAATGACGTACTTCTTTCTGGATACAGGGGATTCTCTAGGGCCCTTCCACTATATACAAGATTACGGTTATGATTTAAAACCATATAGTGAGGGGTTGTGGTAACACCATAATTTGAGATTACATTAGCTGTTCGATCATAGAGGTAGTCCCAAGGTAGATTCTCTCTTTTTTTCATTGCATCCATTTCCTTTAAGGATTCGCCTTTCTGAGCATTAATAGCAATGAAGGCAATACCTTTGGTATAATATTCATTATAAAGCTCAATAACATGGCTATTTGTAGCTAATGCATAATAAGAAGTATTAGTGACAAAGAAAAGAAGAACAGCTCGATGAGAGTGATATTCACGCAAAGTGTGTATCAAACCATCTGTTCCTAGTAGTGAGAACTCTGGTGCTTTAGATGCAATTTCAAGAGTACGTTGCATACTTTTCCTCCGTAATATTTAAGAAATCTTTATCAGATTATCAAATATTTTTTATATTGTCCATGTGTAAAAACAGATTTTTATTTTCTAAGATAAAGGTTCAATTAAAAGGCTTACTTTAGAATGTCGCATCTTACTGTAAACGAGCAATTTCTGCTCATTTCTCCTATAAAATAATTCCCCCTTGTCCACAACTACTTTAAATCCTTTTGGATATTGTATCTGGGGTAAAAAAATCTCTGTTGGTTCTGAAATCGAATTAGTTTCCCACTGACATTTAAATCTCTTTAGAAATGGAGTAAAGCTAACAGAAATTAGTTTTCCTGTAATTTTCTGAAGAGATGGCCGGATAAATGCCTCCTTTGCCTTAATCCCCTCTAACACATTATTTGCATTATGAACTAAATCATACGAGAAGATAGAAAAGTCCTCACCATTCCAATAATCCCCTTTCATAATTGTATTGTGAGGGTTATAATTCCACAAGCAACTCGAGAGTACATTTTCCTCAATAGCACGATATGACCTATCCAATGCCTTTACTGCCGTACTATTTTCATCACTAAAATAATAGCGCTTATTAGCAAAAGAAAAAAGAAGACCAAATTCAGATAAAAAAGTAGGATACTTTCCTAGGTGTTTTTTACCTCTATTCTTTAGTTTAGATATCTGTTTAGAAAGTGAGTTGTGGATTCTTTTCTTATTTCCAATAACCAGTCTCTTTTTTAGCATATCAATGGCAAGTATAGGTACAAAACGTCTAAAAACCATCATTAAAGCATCATACCAATGAAAACTAAATACAATATGATGCTTATTTTTAGTTGGAAGTTTAGGGGCCGCTTTTCCTACTCTATTTTCAATAAAAATGAACACATTTTGATCAATTGCTCTTACCACTTTATACGCCTTTTCAAGAAATGGAAGATAAAAATCCCTTTCAAACTGAACCCTCTTTCCATTAACATGAGTAAAATGATTCTTTTTAATGATAACAGGCTTTCCATCCACGCTCTTCCACACCTCATTTTCCTCCCAAACACAACGATCCTTCCACACTCTCTTCCCCGTAGAGTTAAGGACACGGCTTCCTACACATTTAAATCCAAAAGGCTTCTTTTCCCAATAAGGCACCATCTGCGCATGACCTGAGGCTAAAAAGATGGATTTCTCAATGGTTGGCTGAAAACCAAGGTTTACAACTGAGGGGTTAGCACTCGTGTGATGCTCAATCCAGCCATTACTAGGCTCATTCATAATCTCAATTGCAAAAAAGTTCTTTAATCCACTAAGTCTTTGAAGAAGCACTTTTATAACCCTAAAATAACTCTCCTGAAGATAATCCTGAATATTTACTCCTTCTAACTTTGTCTTTGGAGCTAAATGTCTACCTCCAAAAAAAAGGGTAAACATCGTAGCCGCAGCAAACTTAGCCTCCCCAGTAATCCAAACAAGATTTCCTAGATTGCTCTCTTCAGAGTATAAATGGGCAGCCCCTGCCTCATTAAAGTGCTCTACACTCATACCTACAGCATCAAAAGTCCATCTCGGAGCTCCACACCCCCCTGAAAACCTAGACCAAACATCCTGATGAATATCAAGAATAACATAAAGCCCATACTCAGATGCAAGAGAAACAAAATCGTGCATATAGGTAAGATAATCTTCATCAAAATCCCCTCTCTTAACAGGCTCAATAGCTTCCCATACAACAGCAAAACGTACACAATTTTTTCCACAAAATTTTAATCTTGCAAAATGTTCTGCTGCCTCCTCTAAAGTAAAAGGACTATTTACAAAAGAGATCTCTTCATTTATTAAAGCGGGTTCCTTAAAACGTGAAGAGATTTTTTTAGCTTGAGGTGACTTTGCTTGAATATTGACACCATTAAATATAATCTCTCTTCCTGACTGAAGATAAAACCTATCACCCTTAGAGTGAATAGTTTCTTCTATTTTCTGCCTCTCTTTTACAAGATCAGGAATAGTTTTTTTAGTAATATCTGTAATATAAAACTTGTGAATTTCCATTAATAAACTAATTTATTAAATTAATTAGTTTATTATAACAGATCCTTCTTCCAAATAAACCTATTAGTTAACAATCCTGATATCCATATTACTATCGCTCCCCAAACAAGGTCAATAAATCTATGAATATGTACCCCATATGAAAAGAAGACTGCCAAATAAAACAGCACCATATTTATCACAAAGGTAAAAAGTCCAAGTGTAAGAATTGTAATAGGTAAAGTTAATAAAACAACAATCGGGCGCACAAAAGCATTAAGCAACGCCACTAATAAAGTGAAGAAAAAAAGCTCATAATGATTATGCACCTCAAATCCAGGAACATTATATACAATTGTAAGTGTAAGAAGCATTACAATTACTGCACGAAGAAGTATAAGCATCATCTCAACCATCTCTTTCTTCTTCTTATACAAAATAAAAATAAAGCCTACAAGTAAAAGGGCGGATTCTTGTAGGCTTTATCCATCCTATTTCTAGGAAAAAATAAAC
Source organism: uncultured Chlamydiae bacterium (assembly GCA_902609415.1). Lineage (GTDB taxonomy): Bacteria > Chlamydiota > Chlamydiia > Chlamydiales > CACLRR01 > CACLRR01. The sequence continues at coordinate 30,523 of CACLRR010000007.1, read as the reverse complement.
TAAGCCCTAAGCGCCACATATTCTAGAGGACAACACCTCTCAATGTGTGGTGAGGTACCAAACGGACCAACATTATAATCTACTGCTCTATACCTTAGATAATCAATTGCATGCAAAATAGTTTCTAGGATATTAACGCCAAAACTATGAGCCTCTAACTGAGTAAGTAAATTATCATCATTGTCCAACCAAATAAGAACCTCTCCTAATCTCTTCCCCGAATCAGACACTCTCCAACAAAAATCATTGTTATATTCATGTGAAGAAAAACGCTTTTCTAATTCTATTCCCTGGTTCTCAATACGCTCTAGCAGCTCATTACCTTGTTTGAATTTAATTGTAGCACCCTTCAGCCATTGTTCGATGTGATTTTCAAAATTAGGAAGTGCTAGCATTGAGTATAGAAAGTGGAGTTGCTTGGCTTCTGTATAATGATATTTTATTTCAGACGATATGAGGATCATCAGTTGATTTCGCATTTCCTTAGGATTCTCTTTATGAGTTTTCAATATATAACTTATATTAGACCTAAAAGTATCACTCTTAGTTACAAAACTACTGATAAAAAGAACAAAAAGTCTAACTGGCTGAACTACAGCATATAAAACGCTGAAAGCAATATTTTTAGTTATGCTCCCTATATTTGGTAGTCTCTGTAATTCACTCACACTTGAAACACTACTTAAAGACATAACAAACTCATTTTAATCATCTCTAATTATATATTAAAATGGAATTAAATAGTTCATTTTTTATAAAATAATATATTAAAATTTAATGTTGATAATTTGTGAATTTTACGATATAATAGATGTCATAATAATGGAGGCAATATGTATATAAGTCGAGCAATAACCGATATAGAACAAGAGACCTCAGTTCTTGCTTATGGTTTCAAAAATGTAAAGGAAAAGGGCATATATAACGCACAGATGCATAGGTTTATATGCTCTGTAAAAGATTATAATAGAAAACGTCAGCAACTACTCTCAGTATTAAAAGAAACCACGAAAACTCATAAAAAAAGTAAAGTTACTAGCCAAGTTATAAATTTAATAAATGAATACAATCTTTTCAAAAAAATATTTGAAAGCTTAGCTAAGCCTGGATCTAATTTAGTCGCTATTGCGATCAAGCAAGAGAAAAATTAAAATAAATAATTGTCGTTTATCCAATCTTAATATATAAATGAAGAAAAGATAGGAAAATTCTAAAATGGAAGCCGCATCTAGACAATTACTACACCTACCTAAAGTAAAATTAACGCCTCTTGAGTACCACAGGAAGCATTTTAGAGATTTAAGAGATCGCTCCCTTAGGTTACCCGCTATTATAGAAACTGATAGCCTTCAAGAAAGAATTCTAGAAATTAAGACTAGAAGTAACAAGGAGTACAGATACACACCCTTTGCTCTTCATTACTTAACCCTATATTCAGAAATGGTAGATAAGTATGAACAAAAAAGAAATGCAATCGTAGATGCGATACAAATACAATTTACTCAACTCCATATAGAAGATGCTACACAAAAAAGAAATATCTTTGAACGTTTAGGTATTAAGAGAAAATCGCTTATGCAAGAGCTAGAAAAAGTTCATACACTATTTAATTTTATGAATCAAATAGCTATAGACTGCAATCTTGTGGGTGTCGTTCCAATGATAAGCATTGAAAAAGGAATATAAAATTAACTAATGTAACAACTCCCTCACAAACGAAAGAAATCTAAATCAACACTAAAGATCAATAATTAGTTACCTCACACTTAGGTTCTTATATACTCGAGAGCAGGAGCTAATTTGCAAGTAAGCAGTAGCAAGCCACTTCCAAAATTAAAGAAAGTTGTGGTGACATCGGACCTAAGTCCAGCGTTATAGTGGACCGATCACCATCATAAACATCTATACCTCCTAACATCAGAACTCACCAGCAATTGCGATGAAATCGGCCTTTCATCAATAATATAGTTACAATTATGGAATAGTATTAATTTATTGTAATGATGTGAGCCCATTAAAATATTACATTGAACAGGTAGATCCTGTGACATCTCTAAAGTGTCTAAATTTTTTTAATTCGTCACTATTCCATTGGTCATTTTGTTGTGAATTCTTAGATGGTGCTTCTAGTAACGAAATTGATGTCTTTTGATAAAATGAAGAAGATCGTTTCTCAAGAAGTTTAATACAAAGCTGAAGATAATTCCTTAGAAAGATGATCTGATTTAAGGAAAGATGCTTAACAGCACGTTCCCTAAGCTTTCCTGCATTAAAAATTTTTCTAAGATCTAAAAGGTGCAAATCCTGCTCCTGAGAAATTTTAAAGGTATTTTTGGAGATGTTATTTTCAACCCTCGAAAGGGTGATGCTAGGTCCAGTACTCTTCTGTATTTTTGTTGTAAACGAGGGAGCTCGTAAGGTATTCCTAACAAAATGTAAGGATTGCCTAGAAGACTTTATCCTAAATGGAGACCTTTTCAACGACATCTCCTTTAGAAGCAGTGATATTCTAGCCTTACTACACATTGTGACTTTTGATGCAAAAATAGCTAGGGAATAAGGGTTTTCGTTCATGTCAGCATTTTAACACAATCTTAATATCAATTCAAGAAAATCTTAATAAAATTTTTACTACTGTGTTGTTCCCTTTACATACTTTACATATTGAGGATCCCACATGCTTTTTTCTACTTGCTGCTCTACGCTCTTAATTCTATTCTTACAGAGGTTGTTTTGCAGGGCATACTTACTGATTTCAATTGCGATCACCTTTATTACGCTTTTAATATCTTTAATCATTGGTAATAGATAGGTGCTTGATTTATCCTTGTAAATCGGAGACTCCCTGCTTAATGCTTTTGCAGCTACGATAAACATCTCTTCTGTCACTTCTGTAAATTGCATTGCAACATGTGCTAATCCAAATGCTGGGAAAATATAAGCATTATTGCATTGAGAAATAGTGAAGGATTCTTTCTTAAACCCTTTTCCTCTTCTGAAAATGCGTGGAAATGGAGAACCTGTTGCTATAAGAGCTTTTCCTTTAGAATACTTAAGTAAGTCCTTTGGATTACCCTCTGATTTTGTGTCTGGATTTGATAGTGGTAGGATTGTTGGATTTTGTGATACCTTACATAAAGCCTTAACAACACGATTATTAAAAGCATTATGTTGTGTTGACACTCCAATTAAAGTAGTGACTTTATATTCCTCAATTGCTTCTACTAAGCCTATACGCTTAGATCCCCTTCTTGAATATTCAAAATCATCACGATTAACTAAACCACCTCTGTCAATCATTATAATACGATTTTGCGCTTCTTCCTTTTTCATTTTGAGCTCATGCATCATATAAGTTACCATTAGATTAGCAATACCAATGGCCGCTGTTCCTGCTCCATAAAAACATATTATCTCTTCATTAATATTTGTCCCTTTTGCAAGACAGGCAGCTAAAGTAGTAGCCAATGCTACTGCGGCTGTCCCCTGGATATCATCATTAAAACAACAAATCTTCTTTCTATAACGCTCTAGAAAGAAGGCAGCATGGTCCTTAGAAAAGTCTTCAAATTGTAACAACATATTAGGACACTCTCCTTTAAGCTGTTCAATGAGTTGATCCATGAATTTAATATATTCTTCTTTTGTAGGTCTAGGAGCTCTTCTCCCTAAATAGAGTGGATCATTCTGTAATCTAATATTATTTGTACCTACATCTATAATTATAGGCAGTGTTAACCTTGGATTAATCTGTCCACATGCAGAATATAGCGATAGCTTTCCGGTAGAAATAGCCATTCCACCAACGCCCTGATCTCCAATCCCTAGAACTCTTCCACCATCTGTAATAACAATCACCTTAATATCATTAAAATTCCTACCTAAACATAGTCGTTCTAGATCATTATTCAATCCTACATACAGTCCATTTGTCCGAATAAATAAGTTGCTATACTCAATTGCAGCTATTGCAACTCCGGGGGTATATATAACTGGTAAGATCTCTTCAATATTTCTTGAAATAAAATAAAAATAAAGAATCATATTACGGCTTGCAAGATCCATTAGATATTCATAACGAAGTAGTGGATCCTCCAAACGATTAAATACTAATAGTCTTCTCTGATACTGTTTCTCAATTGTTGATACTGCAGAAGGCAGTAAGCCTTCTAATTCAAAAAGACTCCTCTCCTCTTCAGAAAAAGCAGTCCCCTTATTTAATGAAGCATCAGCAACCAACTCAAGGCCTGATTTAGTAACGACAAGCTCCTTATCCATAGTTTCTACTCTCTTTCCTGTTGTTCAAATTGATATTCAATACATGAAGTATCCTTTGGTGATTTAGCCTCAATAAAAACATCAAGCCTCTCCTCCAAATATAGAGGTGAATTCCCTCGATCAAGTGAAAAAGTTAGCTCAAGTTTTTTTTCATTCGCCTCATTAGATCTAAATATAGGATTCACTTTCTCAAACTTTAATATTGAATAGATCTCAGGGTTGTCTCTATGTTGGGCTATAGCTCGTAATTTCTTTGTGGGTGAAATCTTCCATGCATCCTTTTCATCCACAAGAACCTTTAAATGCATTGGGCTTATAGAACCTATAACCATTACTGGATTTAAACCTACAGACTCACCTGGTTGTGTATTTACGCCTAATACAACACCATCAATTGGTGACTTCATATTAAGATGCTCAAGCTGACTTTCAACTATTTTATATTCAGCTTCACGCTTCTCTATAAGAGCGTCTGCTACAGTTAGCGTTTCGCTAGTTGGACCACTCAATAATTTATCCATCTGCAACATTAGGCTTTCTAATTGTTCTCTTGACTGCTCGTAATTATCACGACAAAGAATAAACTCCCTTTCCGAAACCGCCCCTTCATCTAAAAGATCTTTAAAACTCTCCTTCTCTCTTTTATCATGACTACATTTAATCTTCATCTCCTTTACTCTCTTCCTTAAGGATAAAACCTCACCTTCATTAGGCTTTGTTAATAATTTAGCCCTAGAGGCATTGGCATGCTGTAGTGCACTTTTTTTCTCTAACAACTTTGCCTTTAATGTTGGATCAGCTATCGTACACAATAACTGCCCTTTTCGGACTTGATCACCTAAATTAACAACTATCGCGTCTACATGGCCTGAAGAGCGAGGGGTCATTTGCACATAACCAGTTGATGGTTTTAATACCCCTTCACCTGTAATAAAATGCTCAAATGGAATTTTCAATGGTGATTTTTTTGCAACAATCACTAACTTCTCTTCAGAAAAAAACTGCTTTTTATCACTCAACCTCTCTAGTGAGGCTAAATAACAAAAAGCGGTAACAATGATTGTTCCTTTCAAAACTAAAGACGAAATCGCTTTTAGCTTCCTCATGACTAATCCCCTCTATGCACACGCAGCCTAAAATTCGCAGAATAGAAAGGGCTTTCTTATTTATCAATTCTTTTTTTTACACTTCCTGTTCCACCTCTCTATCCACTCAATTATAAGGTAGAATACTAAAACAAAAAGGGCTGTACAAATCATCCATCCAACAATAATTCATAAGATACCCCAAGATTTATAACAATCAACCAGTGAATATAGATGTCAGAAAGTTCTAAGATATAAAGGGAGGCTAGCGCTCATCTAATTACACCGAGAAATTTATGTATTAAATATCTAGTTGACTGGACCACCCAGATAGTAATTCAGGGGTTACAGCTGCTCCACCACAAAGAATAACAAGAACGTTATCGAATTTAAGTAGATCGGGATCGTTATTATAACACAACGAAAGTGCTGCCCCACACGCTGGCTCGACTAATAGTCTGTGGTCGTGAGAAAACCTCATGCATGCTCTAATACTATCAGAGTCTGTAACTACCTTAGAAAAGGTAGGGTGAGATTTAGCATACTCTATCGCTTTTGGAGCTACAGATCGTGCACCCAAGCTTGTTGCAATAGTATCAATCTTTTCAATTTCTACCACCTTACCTGCTTTTATTCCCGAGGAAAAGGAAGCAGCCCCTTCAGTTTCTACAACAAATACTGGTGTTTTTTCCCAACCTACATTACTCATGCCCTCAATTAATCCACAGTATAATCCACCTCCTCCTACGGCAAGAATTATTGCATCTGGAGTTAAACCTGATTTTGCTATTTCGTGAATAATTGTAGCGTTTCCAGCCTAAATAAGTGGATCGTTAAAAGGAGGCACATATGTTGCTTTATTGATATAACATTGTTGTTGTGCATGTTGGTCAGCTTCTTGCCAGTCTGCTCCAATTTGAACAACATTGGCTTGTTCGGTTTTAATCTTATTGACCATCATTAAAGGTGTACTTTCTGGGACAAAGACCGTGATTGGAATTTCAAGTATCCGGGCAGCATACGATGCTGCTAAACCAGCATTACCACCTGACGATGAAATAAACTTTTTTGTTCCTTTTCTTTTGATTTTAATAAAGTGTCCAATCCCTCGATTTTTAAAAGATCCGCTAGGTTGAAGAGGTTCTAATTTTAAATATATTTTAGTCTTTGCAATCTTTGATAACGGATCAGAAAATATTAATGGCGACTCAATATATAATGGCTGATCATTGAATTTTTTCATCTTGCAGTAACTTCCCTCTAATTTAATCTGCGTCTATGTATGAGATAAATTCTTCTTCATTATACCTTCTGTTCCAGCTCCCTCTTCTTACTAACCCGCAAGGTATAATGCTTAAACAAGAGAGCTATAGAAAGGGCCCATACAATAGTAATTGCTAAGACACCCCAAGACATATAATAATCAAGGCGACGAGTAAAGATGGAAGAAAGTCCTAGGATAAAAAGGGAGGCTAACGCTTTAGAGCTTCTATAAGCAAAAACATCAATGATTGCCTTAGCTTTAAACTTCTCATTAACATCTAGAGGAATATACAGCTGTTCTTTTATAATTCCAAATATCGAATAATCCAGTGCCTTTACTGCACCAAAACAGAGGCTCATTGCAATGAATGAAGGAAATAATATAAAACCTGTAAGGTTTAAGATGAGCACAAACGGAACAAATAGGTGAGCTTTTTTAAGACCTAGCCAACGAACAAGACCAAAGGTACCCAAAAACTGCAAGAAAACATTAATAAGATTTACATAACCAAAAAACTTTCCAAGGAAAGCTGTTCTCTGATCCATATTAACTATTGTTGACTGAAGGTAGGAATTAAATTGAAAGTCAAGCATTGTGGCGCTCATTTGCATACAGATAATCAATACTAAAATTAATTGCAGTAAGGGTGACGTACGTATCAATTGAAGCCCACCTGAAATCCCCACAGCCTCTTCCTTCTTAAAATTAATAGCCTCTGCTCCCTTTATTTTCTTCCTCTCTGCCATGGCAAAGAAGAAACAGACCCCTACGATGCAGTAAGGTATAAGTGTTGTTAAAAGCAGGCGATCAGACCCTAAAATCATAGCTAGCTTTGTGGGAACTAAACTTCCTGCAATGGAACCCAAACCACCCATTCCAAAAAGAAGACCATAAAGATACTTAGCTCTTTTTACATTAACAGTAGCATGTATGACTGACCAAATTTGCTGAAACATCAAAATAATAAAGATATCTTTCCACAAATATAAAATAAACGGTAGTTGTATCACCTCTTTTAGGTAAAATGCAGATATAGTGTTGACTATAATTGCTAATAGCAAAGAAATAAACATCATTGTTACGCATCCAATCCTAGGAAGATAGCGATTATAAAAGGTAACAATTAAAGAATTAATTGGTACAGATACAAGCCATACAATGGGAAAATAACCAACGCCGTACATCGATATAAACGCTGAATTACTTGTAGCTCTTGTAATGGCTGCTTCTGCTGTAATAAAGAAACTTATAAGCATCATCATATAGATGAATCCCTTTTCGGGAGAAGAGTAGCTCTTATATTCTGTCGATATGCGTGTAAAGATATTTTTAATCATTAGTTGTCCCAGGGAAAAGGTCCGTTTTGGAAAAACTATACTGGCCGATTACCTGTTTATTTGCACTCTAAAATCTGAAATTTGCAGTCAATTTTTTGAGGAAAAGGAAAAGAAAAACAGATTATAGATGAAATTCTAATTTATCATACCCTCTAAATTCTAAAATAGTGTGGCATCTCTTGGTCGAGCTGAATATCACCAGAAGAGCTAGAAATTTTACCATCTACTAGCCTTATGACTCTATGGGCAAAAGGATGAAGCCTTACATCGTGTGCAACAACAATTACTGTAAGATTATTGACAATAGCCTCTTCCCTAAGATAAGTCATTACTCTGACAGCCTTCCTGTGGTCGACACCACTAAAAGGCTCATCTAGTATTAATAGTTTTGGAAAAGGCATCATAGCTCTTAGAATCTGATAGAGGCGTGCCTCTCCTTCTGATATCTCGGTTGGGAAATAGCGCAGGTTAGTATTTAAATCGAAAATATTTGCAAGCTGCTTTACCCTTCTTAATTGCTTTAGGCGCCCATAACCTTTTGCTATAAGAGGTAATGTTAAATTCTCAACTACTGTTAAATGTTTTTCTAGTGGATGGAAGGGAAAAAGAATCCCCATATTATTAGCTTCTCTATTTAAAACCTCACCACTATCTTGCTCAAGCAAGCCAGCGATGATTGAAAGAAGAGTTGTCTTACCAGATCCAGAGGGTCCTGTAATAATTAAAAATTCTCCCTTTTCGACAGAAAGAGAAATATCATTGAGAGCTAGCATAGAGTGGCGATGATTTTTATAGTTCTTTACAATCTGTTTTGTCTCAACCACCTGCATAGTTTCTCTCACGGGTAGGAGCTAAAAAATAGAGCCCAGTGGCAATAGATAAAATAAATTGCTGAGTAACACTCACTCCTGCTATCAATAAAAGATAATCATCAAATGCTGAAAGCTCCAGACCTAGGTAAAAAAGGGCCACAACAAAAATAAAGGTACTAATCATAAGAGAGGTAATCGAAAAAATAGAAACCATTAAAAATTGTACCCTTAATATCGCACTAGATTTAAACCCCTCTAAGTTAAAGCTATAACACAATTTTCGCTGGAGATGAATCAACTGATAAAATAACGCTCCAATAAGAAGCACCACTAACATTAAGGAAAATGCAACAGACAGCGTTAGTGCTATCGAGCTACTATCTTTTAACATCTCATAAGAAAGGGAGCGTTTAATGAATATCTCAGTTTCCAATACCTTCAAACCACTCACTTCTTCTACTTTCTCAATCAATTCCTTTTTACTTGTTCCAGACTCTGCCCTGATAAGAGCAAACCCCACTTCATGCTTATCATTTTCCTCCAAAAAACCAGTCTGCTTAATCATAGCTGATATGTCTGCATTAAAAATAAGCTTCTTTTTATCAAAATGGACAAAATTATGGCGTGCTTTACTCTTTTGATGCATCACCCAAAGATCATATCCCTTAGCTGACTTAATTGCCCTATATCCAGCTGAAATCTCTGAAAAATAGAGACCAAGTATTGTCATAAAAGCAAGTGATAGGAGCACCGAAAGGGATATAAAATATAAAAAACTACCACGTTGTCGATACATTTTCTTTAAAAGAAGCTTTAACAAAATCAGTCCCAACCGCAATTTTATAGACAAGTTTCAACCTATCACAAGAAGGGAATTTGTTCAAAAATTATTTAGTATCATCCTCCTAATCGAATGAGTTACCCAAGGAAGGAATCGAATCCTCGACCTCCGGCTTATGAGTCCATTGCTCTGCCACTGAGCTACTTCGCTTAATCTAGCCTAGAAACTGTACTCAGAATTCCCCAAAATATACAGTCAAACGCTCAAGGATATCATCAGATTTTATCGTGCGAAGAGTCATGTTTTTTTTGATCCAAAGCTTCATTTCACTATCCATATTATCCCAATTATTATTGCTTATTGGTTGATTATTAATTTCATCCTTTGGATCGATATTCCTGTTTCTAAACTCTAATATCACCTGATCCCTGAAAGATTTTAAATCTATTTCTCCGATAATACTAAATGATTGAGGTAGTTTGGACCTTCTTCTAAAGTCTTCCGATACTAGTGGAGCTGCATTATATGTATTAGGTTTCGTAGAACAAATGAAATTGCCTTTTGCAAAATCCACGTAATATGCTCTGTGTTGGCTCTTTTCATCTAAATTTACACTATATAGCTCTTTGTATAAGTCTCCGCTATTCTTGAACTTTTTCATAATAAAATACTTTTATATTTATTTTATTTTCATAATAACACACGTGCACTAATGTATTATTTACAGGGAGTAGGAATAGTAATAGTGTATTCCTCATGAATTTGTAATTTTTTGTAGTAAAATGGTGATATCTGATTAGGTTAGCGGAGGAGGGACTCGAACCCCCGACACACGGATTATGATTCCGTTGCTCTAACCAGCTGAGCTACTCCGCCCTTAAAAATAGCGGGGGCAGGACTCGAACCTACGACCTTCGGGTTATGAGCCCGACGAGCTACCAACTGCTCCACCCCGCGATATCTTGACTGCTATTATGTCAAGGTCGTTAATTTTGAACAAGATCTTTTATAATTCTTTCTGTTTTTTCTAACGCACCCTCTATTTTTCCTTGGAGTTTTTCATAGAATTCTTGATCAAATACTATTTGTAGCTTTGAACTTACTATCACACTAAGAGTGTCAATTGGCACCTGTGAGCTTAAACTTGTGTCTGCAAGTAAACTCTCTAATTCTTTTTGTTTATCCATATATGGACCAAATAGCACCAGTGATCCATACTGGAGAGGTTCATATATGTTGTGTCCTGGATATCCCTTACAAAAACTACCACCCACAATAGTGATCTTTGAGAGCGGATAGATTGATTCAAGCACCCCTAATCTATTCACCAATACTACATCAATATGTTGAGTATCTATGTACTCGGCATAATAAGTATATTTAAGCTCTAGTTTTTGCAACAATCTCTCCACTTCATCAAACCTTTCAGGATGCCTTGGTGCTAAAAAGATCAGATTAGAACCTATGCAAGTGCTTTTTAGCTCCCTTAGCAATAGCTCTTCTTCTTTGTCATGGGTAGAAACTATAGCAATAATCTTGCGCCTCTCATTTTTAGAAAGAATAGGACTATTCATCTCCTTTTTCCTAAGATCGAATTTCAAATTACCAGTAACTACAATTTTTCCTATGTCCACACCAAGTTTTGAAAACTTCCCTGCATATTCCTTATTTTGGACAGCTATAAAGTCAAGTGATTGAAATGGATTAAAATGCCGGAATTTTTGATATCTATGAAAAGAGGTCGTAGAAATTTTTCCATTCACAAGAAGAGTCGTGATCTTTTTCTTCTTAAGTTCTCTTAAAAAATTTGGCCACAGATCATTTTCTACAATAATTGCAAGATCCGGATTCACCTTATGCAATAGCATTCTCATATTTTTCCTAGTATCTACCGGAAAATATAAAAGTTGATGAGCTACCGCCTCTTTTTTTAAAAAATGATATCCAGTCTTTGTCCACACTGTGCAGACAATAGACTTATGAGGATATTTATCCCTTAGTCGACAGATAAGCTCAAGTGCACCCTTTGCTTCACCAAGAGAGACTGCATGAATTAATATTGAGCTGCCATCTAAAGGCTTTAGTAGAAAAAGAGCTCTTCTTCTCTTCCAAAAACGTAAGTCTACTATAGATAGCAAAAAGTTATATAAGGTCCAGAACACTTAAACCACTATATTTAAAAGCTTCTCTTTCACATAAATTACCCTTCTCACTTCTGCTCCCGATATGTGTTTTAACACTCCTTCATCCTTCATCGCCTGCTTTTCAATCTCTTCCTGTGTTGCGCTCTTCTTAAAGACACCTCTACCCCTCACCTTTCCTTTAACCTGAAAAACAATTGTCACCTCATCATCAACTAAATACTTTGGATCATAAGTAGGAAAAGGTACATCGCAAATAGTAGCTTTTTCACCTAATTCTTCCCACATCTCTTCTGCAAAATGTGGCGCAAAAGGATTCATTAATTGGCAGAGAATTTTCAATACTGATTTTGGATAACTAGACAGTGCAGAAAAATCATTCATAAACTCCATGATCTTTGCTATTGCGGTATTAAACAGCAATCCCTCAATATCCTCATCAACACCCTTAATAAGACGGTGAATCAGTTGATTTGATTTTTCACAATCTCCCTCTATCACCTTGTTTGAATGAATTAACTCATAAATTCTATTTAAAAGTCGCCTGCAACCTTTAACGCCATCTGCATTCCATAATTTTTCCTTATCAAAAGGTGACATGAACAGCTCATAAAGCCTCAATGCATCCGCTCCATACTCTTCAATAACACCATCAGGGGAAACTCCATTTAACTTTGACTTAGACATCTTTTCAAGAAGCTTTTCTACTCTTAATCCAGTCTTTCTTTCAAAATACTCCCCCCCCCCTTTCTTCGACATCATCAGGAGCTACATATCCTCCTTTCTCCAATTTATATGCATAAGCTGTCACAAGACCTTGGTTACGCAACATTGTAAAAGGCTCTAAAGTTGAAACTTCCCCACAATCATAGAGAACCTTATGCCAAAATCTTGCATAAAGAAGGTGTAAAACTGCATGCTCAACACCCCCAACATACATGTCTACAGGCAACCAATACTTTTCAGACTCCTTACTCCAAGCCTGTTGAGCATTATTAGGATCACAATAACGAAGATAGTACCAGCATGAACCTGCCCACTGGGGCATTGTATCAGTTTCTCTAACAACCCTCTTTCCACTTTTGCTATCAACCATTTCTACCCATCCTATCTCCTTTGAAATTGGACTTCTCCCATCTCCTGCAGGCTTGTAATCCGATATTATTGGAGGCTCTAAAGGCAGATCCTCCAATGGAAGCGCTCTTCTTTCACCATCACGCGTCTCAATCGGAATAGGTTCACCCCAATAGCGTTGTCTTGAAAAGAGCCAATCGCGCAATTTATAGTGTGTGCATTGTCTACCGCACGATCCATCTACTAACCGCCGACTCACTTTATCTATGGCTTCTTCTTTTGTTAATCCCTCTAAAGAAAAATCTCCGAAGGTGCTGTTAATATAGTTATTCTCATCATCAATCACCTCTTTGAAACGTAATGAAAATTTCTCTGAAAATTCCCTATCTCTATCATCCTCTCCAGGCACAGACATTACCGCACCCGTTCCATACGAAATTAACACATAGTCAGCAATCCAAACAGGAATTCTTTCATTTGTGATCGGATTAATTGCAAAGGCTCCAATATTCACTCCCGTTTTTTCCCGTGAAAGATCCATTCTCTGGAGATCACTCTTATCCTTCACCTTTTCAATATATTCAATAACAGAAGACCTTTGATCATTAGATACAATATCCATCACCATGGGGTTTTCTGGAGCTAAAACAATCAAGTTCACACCAAAAATTGTGTCTGCTCTTGTTGTAAAACATTTGATCTTTGCATCCCTACCCTCAACTTCATACTCTATCTCAACACCTTTACTCTCTCCAATCCAATTTCTCTGAAGCTTCTTCAACGATTCAGGCCAATCGAGAAGATCCAAATCTTCTTTGAGTCTTTTTGCATAATCTGTAATCTTTAACATCCACTGTTTTAAAGGCTTTCTTTCTACTGGGAAACCTCCTTCAACCGATTTGCCATTTTCAACCTCCTCATTTGCTAAAACAGTACCCAATTGCGGGCAATAATTAACACTCACTTCAGCCTGATATGCTAACCCCTTCTCATACAATTTGGTGAAAATCCATTGCGTCCACTTATAGTACTTAGGATCTGATGTCTTTATCTCTCTGCTCCAGTCATAGCTAATGCCTAGTAATTGAAGTTGTCTCTTATAGTTGGCAATATTCACCTCTGTAGTCTCTTTGGGGTGCTTTCCTGTACGCATTGCATGTTGCTCAGCAGGAAGACCAAAACTATCCCATCCCATAGGATGCATCACATTGAAGCCTTTTTGCCGCTTATATCTTGCAATAACATCAGTTGCTGTATAGCCCGTTACATGCCCTACATGAAGTCCTGCACCAGATGGATAAGGAAACATATCTAGGATATAGAACTTCTCTTTTCCTGAATCTATTTTTACTTCAAAAGTCTTCTTTTCCTTCCAATAATCCTGCCACTTCTTCTCCACCCTCAAATGATCATAATATTTGCTATTCACAACACTCTCTTTCTATATTAAATGTAATGTATAGCATAGCCAAGATCAAATTTTAGTCAAAGAGTTGATTATCACAGACTGATATTAAAATATTGGAGAATACTATTTTTTTTGATGGTTCCGAAACAATATCCAACTGCAGAGATGAAATTTATTAGATGGCTATTTGTGAAAAAAAGATGTTATCTTAAATATTATTGGTTACTAAAAAATAGGTAGACATACCCAAGGATGATTTTCTACTATAATTCTCTTAAAGCTATTAGTTTGAATAAAAAAAACCAAACGTGATACATTCAGAAGTAAAAAACAAATATTTACGGAAGCCTTATCAGACAATCCAGATACTCTAGCAAGAAGACGACTATATATTGAGTTAAGAAGGCAGTATGATTTAAAAGAGGAAGCAAAAGGGTACTGATCTATCGTAATTCAGCGTTGTAACGAGTTATATGAAAGATTTCTATCATGCTATCCCGATTTAGAAAAACGGATCATATCTATCAATTGTGCTGTTGTGTATACAACATAAGATAGACCAGAAACACCGATAACAAAAGCTTTTAAATGCCACTTGGAAAGACGTTGTGCAGATTCGAGTTGTGATGCCTATGAAACTACAAGACATCGTTTAAAAAATGCTTGGATACAGCATAAGGAAATATGTAAAAGGATAAAAAAAACACCAACTAGCAGAAGAGTATCACACACTTCTGAAATATAAGAGTGAGCAATTTCTTAACCCCTACTATTGGAGCATCATATTCCAGAACACCCTCCCTAAAAACATCACATAGTTATAAACCAACCTCTATTTTTATGGCTCTCCACAGAGTTACTTATATACTACTTAATGATTAGCGGTTTACA
This sequence comes from uncultured Chlamydiae bacterium, assembly GCA_902609415.1. GTDB lineage: Bacteria > Chlamydiota > Chlamydiia > Chlamydiales > CACLRR01 > CACLRR01. The sequence goes on along the minus strand of CACLRR010000007.1, from coordinate 15,452 downwards.
AAAAGATCACACCATATAAGAACTATCTCTTCAATAAACTAAAAATATAAATAGCTTTCTTCTCAAAAGAAAACTTAATTCAAATTAAGCTAAATTTTAAATAAGTATTTGAGAATTTCACTGACGTCCTTCTTCTTGTTATAGACAGGAGCTCAATTCTTTAGGAGAAAGGAACTTTATAGACTTTAATAAGTCTGGAAGATAGAATAGTTGGTAACACCTACTTCAAGGATAATTCTAACTTATGCCAGATTTACTTATTGCAAGGAAAACAAAAGTTTCACTTAACGACTTTAATTATCAGGACGATATTGATCACAGGATCGCGCTTTCAAAGCTCACCCCGTTTCAGATAGAACTACTATCTGAAATACTTTTTAATCCTCTCATCTTTCCTATTTCTGAACTAGGCGAATACCTTGATGAAAACATTGATGTCATTAAGAAAAATTTAATCGAGCTCGAATCATTAGAATTATATAAGATTGATGCTGACCAGTTGATTGTCAATAAGGAGATGAGGAAATTATACTCCCTAAAGCTTGCTAAATTTGATAAACACTTTTCCTATGGCATTGATCTTGTGGAAATGATGCTTAAAAGAATTTCTATTCACCTACTGCCAGTATGGTATCAAGTTCCTAGAACATCAACTAATATTTTTGAGTCTATCATCGAAAACTACTTTATCACTCCCAAGATATACTCACGCCATCTTCTTGAATTTATACACACGAAAGACCTACTTTCAGAAGTTGCAAACCACGTGATTAAGAGCCCTCAGGCTGAAATCAACTTTGAAGAACTTATTCAAAAAATGAACATCTCTGAACAAGAGTTACACAAGGTGATCTTAGAACTTGAACTCAATTTCATCGTTGCTCTTAAATACATCCCTCAAGGTAATAAAATCAATCTTAAGGTCTCTCTTTTGAATGAGTGGAAAGAATATAACGCACTTCTTTTAAGCAAAGAAGAAACAACAGTTGATCCAGGATCAGTAGTTCTCTGTAGAGAAAAGGAATACGCATTTATTGAAGACATGTCCCTCATTATCAAGGAGTGCTCTAACAATCAATTATATACAACTGATTCTGAACTTGAAAATAGTTGTATTCAAGATCTCTGTAATACATTAAATGCTGAAAAAGACTATATCAAAGCCCTGATTACAAAACTAACACTACTTCACCTTATCGATCTTAGCAATAAACTAGCTCAAGCTACAGAAATTGGTCTTAAATGGATTAATATCCCGCTAAAAAAACGTGCTCATATTACATTTAAACATCCACTTAATCAAATCATGCAATTAACTCAGTTTTCTGACCAAATAAATACAGAACGCAACTATCTCGATGTGGTAAAAAGCTTATCTATCCTTGCTGATAAGGAATGGATTCTTCTGGAAGACTATTTCAAAGGTGTTGTCATTCCCCTAACTCAAAACAATAGTTTATCGTTAAAGAAGTGTAACAAACGCTGGGCGTATATTTACCCAACCTATACAGAAGAAGAGAGCGAATTCATAAGGTTTGTGATTTTTCATCGTCTTTTTGAATCAGGAATTATCCAGAAAGGTAAGTTTAACAATAAGCCCTGCTTTAAACTTACCACTCTTGGGAAAGACCTATACTGATTTTACATAGAGAGTGGATAAGACCTACTTCTCCAATAATAAGGTCCGTAATCATAAGTTAATTGAGTGCCCTTATTTATATGTTTATTTGTAAAAAAAATCACATGAGCACGTTGATTATGAATCATCCACTTTGATGTAAGATTAGGCTCATAGCTATGATTGATAAACCGAGTAAAATTTCCATGATGTCTTGCATCAATAACCCAAGGCGTATCATGCGGACCTATCACATACCGAAAAACATAGTTATTATCCTTATCCTGTCTTCTTGATCGTTTCCTCACTAAACCTAAATAACTACCTACATATGTAAGGGGAGCTATATCTTCTATAGAATATACCCCATACCCAATAAGAGGATCAATATATCTAATTTCTACCGGTACTACTCTCTTTTCTTCAACCTCTTTTCCAAACAAGTGCGTTGTCCACTTATTTTGCTTAGCATACTCCTCTTTCTTTAATTTTTTTAAACATCTAACTCTTACCTTCTCTCCTATTCTGGGATCAAGAAAGTGGAGCCTCTTAATCATCTTAAAATCAAATACCTCAGACATCTTATCCAAAGAAATCTTTCTAGAACCTCTTTTAGGTTGAGAAATTACTGACATGCAACTAACCCTTCATTCACTTTAATAGTCCTAAATAATTCCACCAAAGTCCTCCAAGAACTATCCAAATAAACATATTGACGATACTAAAAATGAGTCCCAACTTCCACCAATCTTTTGTCGTCACAAACCCTGCTCCATAGTATGCTGGTGCGGGTCCTGATCCATAAGTGGTCAAAGAGCCAAAAATAGAACTGAAGAAACCAAGAACAAGCGCTGCAAATACAGGTGGCGTTCCAATACTTAGTGCTAATAGTAAAAAAGGGGCATACATGGAAGTGATATGTGCCACGTTGCTTGCAAAAAAATAGTGTGAATAAAAATATACAATAGAAAGAAGAATAAAACCATATTGCCATTGTAAACCAGAAACATATCCTTCAATTCTACTACTAAACCACGTTGTAAACCCAAGATGATTAAGTGCCGTTGCCATTGCAACTATTGCTGCAAACCATATAAGAGTATCCCATGCCTTTTTTTCCTTTAAAATATCATCCCAACTTAATACTTGCGCAAGCACCAGTATCATTAAGCCTATAAAGGCTGTTACAGTTGGGCTAATATGGAGCGATGAAGAAAACATCCAAAAAGTAATAAGGAAAATGAATGTTCCTATCATCATCATCTCTTGTAGACCAAATTTACCAAGTTTTTTTAGTTCTTCTTTAGCAAATGTTGCCACCTCTTTTGTATCCCTTAGCTCTGGGGGATAAATTTTAAAAAGAATATATGGAATGATTATAAGAGAAAAAACACCTGGTAAAAACGCAGCTTTTGCCCACATGCTCCATGTGATAGCAACTCCAACATTCATTGCAAAACTCTGTATCATCGGATTTCCTGCCATCGCTGTAAGAAACATAGCACTCGTAATACTTCCACATTGAAAAACAACCTGAATCAAATAAGCGCCAATTTTACGAGGATTGGTCTTTGAGTCAGAACCAAAGGCCTTTGTAAGGGAAAGAACAATAGGATAAACAACCCCACCACCCCTTGCTGCTAAACTAGGTATTGAGGCACTTAAAATAAGATCGGTAGCTACAAGACCATAGCCTAACCCTAAAGTACTCTTGCCACAACGCATCAACAGTGAATAAGCAATCCGCACTCCAAGCCCTGTTTTTATAAATCCTCTAGCTATAAAAAATGCACATACAATTAACCAAACAGTCTCATTAGAAAATCCACTAAATGCCATTTTAAATGTCATCACATTTGAAGTGATAAGAATTAGCAGTGAGATCAATGATATAGATCCTATAGGGATCGGCTTTAGAATTAATCCCATCACATTAAAAACAAAAACAGCAAACAGTTTCCATGCTTTCGGGTCTAATCCAGCAGGAACGGGCCTAAACCAAATAAATAACATTACACCCATGCATAGAACAAACTGCAACAGCTTGTTACCAATAATCTGTTTACTATTTTTTACCAGAACATTTGTGCACACAGCCTGTACCATCATCTACCTTAGATTTATTTTAATAGATCTATATTAAGCTCTTTTAATATAATTTCATAGCATATTTATACAAGCAGCTCGTGATTAATTAGAATTTTAAATGTATGGTTTTTCTATTTCATTCTACCTTCAATAGGCCACAGGAATATGCCTTGCTGGAAGAATTAAAACTACAAATTGGTTTTCCATATCAATCACAAGCCTTATATAAACCTCATAGAAGAGGCTTATAGAGTAGTAGTCTAAGTCAAGTATGTATCAATGATAATTCTGTACAGCTCACCACTTTTTGCCTCATATACACCTTCAACCATTTCCGTTAGGATGAAAGAACCATTTTTATGTTTCCTCCTGAATGAATATGCTTCATTGCTCATCCCCCTAAAGGATTCTGGATCATCAGCTATCTCCTGATCATCAGGCCATGTTAGAGTGTTCATATTCAAGCCAACAAGTTGCCGTGCTGAATATCCTAAATAACATCTAACACTTGTATCAACAACATCCCTAATAATTCCCTGAGAATCTACTAAAAAGTACCCTGTATTTTCTGACCGCTCTACAAGAAGCTTAATCTTCTCAAGTTCAATATCAGAACCTATTTTATTCATACATGCTCTTGTCATCATAATATAAAGTTCCCCACCCTTAATTCCAATGTTAGCAACCATCCCTGCATCAACATCTCCGCCAACTAGGGGAAGTGTAGCCTTATAAAGCTTCTGTTCATCATTTTCTTCAAAAACCCTCCTAATTAAGTGCGCAACCTCTTTACAATGGTCATCATGAATAAACTCAAGCAAAGATTTCCCCTTAGCACGCTTGGTTCCCATAAGGGTCTCAATATGATGGTTGGCATTAACAATGACACCATCTCCATCTACAACACATACAAATCCGTCAAAAAACTCACTAGAAATCTCTTTAATTACAGATTGTGTGAAGGATGCTTTTCTCTTTTCACGGTGCTCCTGAATAATTGGATCCTCATGTTGAGACCCAAAACAACGAAAACACAATTTAAATAAACAGCTCATATAACCTCCTTATTAATATTATATACCCAACTCCAGAAGATTTAGATGAACAGATAAAATAAAATATGGCCACCAAAAGAAAATGATTTCAAGCATCCTCTCAAGAATGGCCATAGACATAACAATAGTGACTGATCTTTACTACGGATAAAAATCCTATGAGCTTTCAATTCTAGAATAGAACTTGAAACAACCCTCCTTTTTAAAGACCAATCTCCATGACACTTCAAATTTCGAAGATGCCTCCCATGAAGAAAGGATTAAATTCACTCTATATTATTTACATATATTATATAAAGTTTTTTTTAAAATAATATTAAGAAAGTCTATATTTCTGATTCTTGTACTACAGGTGAGCCTGGTATTCCTTCGAGATCAACTACCACACTGTCTGAATGGGAAGATCTACTTTCCAAGGGCGGAGTCTCTCTAGGAGACTCTAGCACATTAAGAATCTCTGCTTGACCATCTCTTATTCTTCCTAACGTTCTTTGAACATCCATCCTAAGCGCTTCCTCTAGATCTTCTTCAGGATCAGATCCACTAGTATATGAAGAGTCCTCATCTGAGGGATATTCAATCGGTGTCTCCTTACTCATCATTACCTTAGCAGCTCTATATCTTTCTCTTACTTCCTGTCTTCTTCGGACTCCACTAGGTACTATAGATTTCTTTTTTACACTATCAGAAGTAGAAGAACTAGTGCTACTTTCAGATAAATCTTCCGATTTAGCAAAAACATCCCTTGCTGCTTTAAATCTTTCAATATTGCCTCTACTTCTTTCTCTTCTTATACCTCTAGGTGCTTGCTTTAACACCTCAACTCTCTCTGATAAAGCTTTACCGTGCACAGATCCACTGTCAATATCGATACGGCAAACTCCCCTTATGGAACCTGATGTTTTTGCTTCTGTTGCCATTTGCGCCTTTAATAAACGAGCCTCTACATCATTTGGGTCTAAACCTTTAATTCTCTCTGAATACTCAACTATTCTAGATAACGATTGCCACAACTCTTTACATTTTTGTAGAAGCGAAAGTGTATGATCTCCTTCTTTTGTTACATCATCAATTTCAGCAGCAAAAGCAACTTTTTCAATCTCTAGTACATCATATCTATTCTTTCCCTCACTAAGGCCCTGGGCTATAAGGAAACCCCCAAAAACCATCCAGCTTGCTGAAGCTCCATTACCTTGTCTAGCGAATTCTAGTACCGCAATAGAAATCTCACTGATCAAACCAACTCCAGCCATCGTAAGAGGTACGCATGTATGCTTTGTTCTTCCTAATTGTTGCATTCTTATGTTGCTTAGTCTCCTTAAATCACTCTTAACTCCTTGAATATCACGCTTAAGTCCTTCTATATTTTGGGTGATTCTACCGACAAGCGCAGTGTCTATCCTTGTAGCAGAAGCTGCCGCAATTGCTTGCGTAGCAAGCTCTGTAGTCCTCTGTGTCGCCTCCCAGGTAACCCCAAAGGCATTACTTATATCTCTTACATCTTTTAAAAGATCTCTATATGGTTCCTTTACCTGAGAATCTAATCTATTTTCCCGGACTCGACTTGATGGACTTAATCTCGCGTCATCATCTCTTTGTGTATTCTCTACCAACATCTTCATTCCTGTTGTGCACCTTCCACCGTTTCCAGCAATACCTGCTATGGAACCTAGAATCAAATCTTTAAATTGTCTATCATTATTACCTCCAGTCATCTGTAGTACCCTTATAGCATGTGTATTAATTCTTTTAGACACACGAGCAACTACCTCTTCTTCTTCTAGTCGAGCAAGAACTTCTATTCGTTTCATTTCGCTTGCAATACGGTACTGTCTATCAATAGAATCAAAAAGTTCTTCTAGGTGATCAATTGCTTGTTCAATATTAAGCTCCTTTCCTGCACTGACTGCGTTCATTTCTGCACACCAATGTTTAGCAAGTTGAGATGCTAAATGTATAGGTAACGATAAATCTAGTATTTGAGATGACCATGATGTTTCTCCACTAGATGCAACATCTTCTGATGACTCTTGAACACCTTTTGTACCAAGTACTGCTGTTGTTACTAGGCCTGTTACTCTCGAAAAATGAACTGTTGACCACTGCGCCCACTCCTTAAGGCTACAATTTCTACAAACTCCTGTCGTTGTAATTGATGATATTTCAAGACACCTCTCCTTTCCTGCTCTTGTTAATTCTCTTAACTGCATCATAGAAAGATATGCTACTGTAATATCAGAATAATTCTGAGCCTGCGCAGCATCAACAGATGCATTAACAACGCGTAATACATCCTCTGCAGTTGAACATCTTGTAAGTTTTGCCTTAGCTTCATCGGCATATCTCTGCTTAAGTTCTCTATCACCTAACATAACCCCAGGTGATTGACTAACTGTCTGTTCTCTAGATGATCTATCTATTTGTGGAGTTTCTGCTCGCTTTCTTTCTGCAAGTTCTACTTCATCAAAATGAACTCGTGGTGTCGCTGAATTATGACCACCTCCTTGCTCTACGTCCCACGTTGCGCTTCGGTCTCCTAAATGCACGGCCATATCTCACTCCCAGTTAAGATTAAGTAAAGAAAATACTTTATCTTTATAAACTAAATATTTTCAAGTTCTTTTTATATTTCTATTTATTTAAACACTTAAACTGAAGTTCTACCATCGCATGAAACATGTCAAAACCATCAAATATATTTACACCACAACCTTGTGCAAGCTTAAGAAATCTAGTAATTCGAGGTTTATAAATCATCTCTAAAACTCTTTGATTTTCTAAGAAGCGCATGTTTTCTATTGGTGTTTCTCTTAGAGTTCCAAAGCCACAACTTGTGGCCTGAACAACAGCACTATACATTGTGCAGTCTTCTCTATGATTATGAATATTGACTCCATATTCATCTGCGATCTTTTCTGCTTTTTCTCTAGTTCGATTGAAAATTGAAACCCTAGCTCCCACTTCTTTTGCAGCCACAATAACTGCCCTTGCTGCTGGTCCCACGCCAAGAACTAACAAATCTTCATCTTCTAATGATGTATTACGATATAAGGCATTCAATGCACCATTACCATCAGTATTATATCCCCACCACTGCTTGTTCTTTATCACAATAAAATTCAAAGCCCTTGCTCTTTCTGACACCTCACATAACCTATCTACGTATCCTACCATTAACTCTTTATAAGGTGTGGTTACAAGGATTGCATCAAAATCCATCCTCTTAATAGATTCCATTCTAGTCACAATATCTCTAGGACTAATCTCTAAAAAAAAAAATCTTAAATTTCTATAGCGCTCTTTATATATGGATTCTGAAACTGAGTGTCTAATAGGAAAACCGAGAAGCGCTATTTTCATTGCTCTAATATACTCCTTTTTCTATATCTTACGATATGAACTTCTCACAAAAAATGTCCATCCTAGGAATCTCTTGTAGCATTATCATTATAGCTATGTATTGGGCTGCTTTGAACACAGCCTTACCAACAATACAGACAGAATTTAGCGCCTCCATATCACAACTTCAATGGATTCTTAATATATTTGGAATCTCTCTTGCTTCATCTATTGTTCTTATTGGAAGACTTGCTGACAATTTTGGTCGTAAGAAAATCTATACAATCTGTCTTATATGTGCAATCATTGGCTTCACTGGATCTGGATTTTCTAGAAATCTTCTAGAATTAACTTTTTATCAAGCCTTTATAGGTCTTAGTGCGGCAGGAATTCTACCTGTTTCGCAGGCAATTCTCTCTCATATTTATCCAAAAAATAAAAGAGCATCTGCTCTTGGTTTATGGGCAGCTATTGTTGGTATCTCTCTTAGTCTTGGTCCGCTATATGGAGGAGCGATTCTACAATTTTTTTCATGGTCATGGCTTTTCTTTGTAAACATACCAATAACTGTACTAGCACTAATTCTTGTAACTGTATTCATGGAAGAAACAAAGAACCCAGATGCACAGCCTATTGATTTGATTGGAACTGTACTCTTAATACTGACAATCTCCTCTTTCATTATAGCAGTTCTAGAGGGGAAAAATTGGTCCAATAAGATCATTGCCTCGCTCTATATTTTTAGTGGACTTATGCTCTTTATACTTCTACTAATTGAGAAAAAAGCAACAGCCCCTATTCTACACCCAACTTTATTTAAATCTAAACAATTCTTACTTGCAACTACTGCAAATTCAACCGTTCTTTTCTATGTTTGGGGTGGTTTTTTTCTCATACCTCTTTATCTCGAAAATATCCACACCTACTCCGTAGGAATTATTGGTCTCACCATGTTATTTGTATCTTTACCCCTTGCTTGTTGCTCAATATTTATAGGCAAATATTATAGTAGAATAGGCCCAAAACCGCTCATTATCAGTGGCTTTATTCTTTTAATTATTTCTACCTGTATTCTCATAACCTTTACAGGGGAAACTTCCTATTTAGTAATAGCAATTGCGCTATTTTTGTACGGCCTAGGGTGGGGTTTGACGTGGAGTCCAACAACTACAGCTGCAGTAAGCACTCTTTCGCTAAATGAAGCTGGCATCGCTTCTGCAACATTTATTACTTTCCAAGAAATTGGGGGCAATATAGGTGTAGCAATTACAGGAAGAATTGCTAGTATGGCACCTACACTTACTACCGGCTTTTCACATGGGGCCATGGTTTTACTTGGTGTCTGCACCTTAGGATTGATTGCATCTCTATTTATTCAAAACAAAATCACCACCTAAATAAGCAAGCCTATGTAGCGGTATACCTCAGAAATCCAGCTCTTAGTATTCTCATCCTAATTATAAAATAACTTATCCCTTCTTTCCAACACCCTGTTCTAAATAATTCCATCTACCTTTATACCCTGCCTCCATATCCAACATAATAACCACCCGTGCTATAATTAATTGAAATAACAAATAGTCTCTAAAAATAATAAATTAAAATAGAAACAAAAAAAAGGAAGTATGAAAAAAAGAGAACAAACCAATCAAGAAACAAAAAAAGAGAAGAAAGAACATCAAGAGAGAGCTAAAGAGCAATAGTGGAACAGCTGACTGCCCCTGCTGGATAAAGGGCCTTTGTGGACGTGTGGATTATTCTATTTGAACATTCCACTGCTATAATTATGAAGGTGCGCAAAAATGCCAAAAAAAAGATTAGTATTAGTACATGTAGAGTAGTAGTGGAAGATCTTATGATCTTGTTTGTAACGATCTTTCAACTAAAAATCTTAAAGCTATTCTTACAGAAGCCAATTTTACAGCTAATCTTACAATGGTTATTCTTAAAAAGGGTGATATTATAAATACTGAAATTTGAATTGATGAGCTCGTTACTTACTCAGGATTGATTACACCATATGTTCTAAAGATCAAAGAATAGATTCAAGAATATCTCTGTACTCAGGTAGATGCCTAAGGTTATTGTGCGATCCACCTTCGATCATATGCAGTTGAATATCATCACCTTTAAGCTCCACAAGTTTTCTACCATGAGCTATCGGAACAAGAGTATCATTATCTCCATGAATAATATTTACAAAGCAAGGAACGTTAGCAATCCATGTGTCTGTTCTTAATGGATATCTAAGAATCCCCTTAATGATAAACTCAGGAATATAAGGTCTTTCCTGACATGCCATACGCTCCATACTAATAAAAGGAGATTCAAGAATTAGACGTGATGGGTTGTTATGCATTGCAGTCCATGTAGCTAATGATGAACCTAACGATTGGCCATAGACAATAATCTCACTCTCTTTGTAGAGCGATGCAAGATAGGTATATGCAGCCAATGAATCAGCAAGAAGTGTTTTTTCAGAGACACCATTTGTACTCTTACCAAAACCTCTATAATCAATCATCAGCACATCATAACCCAGCTCAACTAAGTGGTTTGCTCGCACCCCATGGGTAGCAAGGTTTCTTCCCCTACCATGCAAATATAATACAGCACCCTTTGGTTTATCTGCCTTAAAATGAACCGCATGCAGGTCATTTTTTTTTTCAACAGAAAGATATTTCTCCTCAAAAGGAGTCTCCCACTCAAATTTATAATCTTTATCTAGAGGTCTAGCTGTGAGGATATAGTGATCTTGTGTAGAGTAAGTATAATAGATGCCAACACAAACCGCTGACAGCAAAAGAGTTGAAATAATTACTAGGATGCGCTTTTTCATGCAGACGATTATAAACAATTAGGCTGTTTTTTGCAACCCGTACAGGATATGCTTTTTATATCAATATTTTAATTTAAATTAAGACTTTATTATAAAACTATAAAGGATTATAATAGGATAATTAATGATGGGGGGGGGGTAATATGATATTACTATGCGATTTTATGGAAATACAAGTTTTTTCCCATTTAGAAAAAGTCCTGCTTAAAGAGTATATTGAAGAACTTATAATTCAATCTCAATCTATCAATATTAATCCTCGCCTCGGTTTTGTTATGGAAAATAACACAGAGGTCCTCGAAGAGACAACTCTCTATCAAATCACCTAGAAGATCTAATTATTCAACATCCTATTTATGCTATTATAAATAATAAAAAGGATTTGTATGAAAAATAAGTGTAATGACTCTGATCCATGCAGTCAACTTATCACAGCAGCAGAGTTTTTAAGTTGGTGTCAACTCGGTTGTCAAAGTCAACACAAAAATCTTCCGAAGGAAGACTGTGATCAGTGTTGTATGTCCCTCGTAGGCAAAGCATTTCCGACAAAGGAGACCTAAACACTAAGAGAATGCTTCTTAGGCACCTTTCTTGTGTATTGGTCAAAGACATTTGCAACTGATCTTAAAAATAATCTCTTTTCAGCATCTACTTGAACCCTATTTTCTCTAAAAGTGAGAAGCCCATCTTTCTCCATTTCAGAAAGTGTACGTCTTTCCTCTTCAAAATACGCATTATCCAGGCTATACTTTTCTTCTAGCGCGAAAAGATCAAGAGAAAGATTAGTCATTATACTTTCAATGGCTTCCCTCGATATCTTATTATCTCTTGTCAGTTCAATCCCTCTAAATGCAAGCAAATTGTTTGCTTCAGCTTCATCTTGGTATGCAGAAATATCAGAAATATTTTGCAAATAGCCTTGGTGATATTTACTAATTGCAGAGGCGCCAAAACCTAACATCACTTCATTTTCATCCGTTGTGTACCCTTGAAAGTTTCTCTGAAGAGAGCCCTCTAGATTTTTCTGATACATACTATCTTTCTCTTTAACAAAATGATCAAGGCCAACTGCCATATACCCTCTATCTAAAAGCTCCCCTTCCATGAACTTAAACATCGCTATCCTTTCCCTAGCATCTAATATCTCACTCTCTTTAATCATTCTCATATGGGGCTTCATCCAAGGCACATGGGCATAGCTAAAGACTGAAACTCTATTTGGATCTAAAAGAAAGACTTTCTCTAAAGTACATTTCATAGAAGATAGGGTTTGCAGTGGTAAACCATAAATAAGATCCACATTGACTTGATCTATCCCCTCCTTGCGGGCATTATCAATAACACCCTTTGTCTCTTCAAAGCTTTGCACTCGGTTAATAGCTTTCTGCACCCTAGGATCAAAGTCCTGAAGACCTACACTTATCCTACTAACACCCTCTCTACTATAACAAGCAACTTTAGAATGGTCTACGAGCCTTGGATCTAATTCAATAGAGATCTCACTACCCTTCTCAAAATTAAACCATCTCCTTAAATAGCTCATCAAATCGCTAAACTGATCTTTTGTAAGAATATTTGGAGACCCCCCACCAAAAGCTAAATGAGAGACACACTGTTGCTGATTTAAGAAAGAAGCAACTGTTGCTATCTCCCGATACAGCGCATGAAGATAAGTCTCTATCTTACCTTTCTGTTTAGTAATCTTTGTATGACACCCACAAAACCAACATAAGCTCCGACAAAACGGAATGTGTATATACAAAGAAAGACTCTTCTCCTCCAACGTACTAAGCCATATAGCCTGCTTTTTATTGTCTACTTCACTTACAAATTCAGCAGCTGTTGGATAACTTGTATAGCGAGGAAGTGCCCCCCCATACTTAAAAAAAAGATCTACACTATCCATAACAAATCCTTTGCTACAGATAGAGTAGATCCTATACACTAAAAATTACAATATAAACTTATATACTGCACTAAAGACCAGGATGGTTGCTAGTTAGTCTTAATAGTCATATACGCCGTTTAGCCAGTGCTTATATACCTCATTAGGTTCGGCAGTATGGTTAAGTGCGTTTAGCATTGCAGCTACGGCCGGCAAATACCTATCATTATTTGCTGCTTTTGCAAGACTATCCTTTACAAAACTGTCCATTTTACTTCCCAACAATACACCTCCGAAAGAACCAACTGCTGCCAATTTTGATGAAGCCAATTTCGCAAGTTGTGTCATAAGAATCTCTTTTGCTCTATTTTGATCCCCTTCTCGCTCCTCTACACTAGAGCCGGTCATCTCAGCCTTAATAAGAGCTGTTCTTGCAACATAGTTCACAACAGCACATATGGTCATAAACAAATTTGCAGTAAAAAGTGCAGATGAAGCAAACCATGCCTCAACATATTCAACTCTTGAAAATACAAACTTTGAAATACCATCTAACTCATCCCTTTGACGCATTGGTGATTCGTAAAGAGCTGTTCTCAAAAACTCCCCCATCCCTGATGAAAGAGCATCCCTCATCACCCTGTCAGCAGCTGCTGTCCCAGGGAAATACTCAGAAGTATTTAGTTGTTGGTACACCCCTGCTCCCCAGGTTAAAAATTCAACTACTTGTGCGGGTAACTGTGGGGGTCCAACTGGTCTAGCTTCCATGATAATCTCCTTTATTTTATTAACTTGTTCATCAATTATATTAAGATTATATGAATTGTGTAAATGTAAAAAATTCTTTCTTAGGTAATTAGATTGAAAAAAAAACATTCACCACCTTATATTTTCTTCATGCCAATAAAGTTAAAGAAAAAAATTGTTGTTGCTATGTCTGGGGGCGTAGACTCATCTGTTACCGCGCTGTTATTAAAACAACAAGGCTATGAGGTGATTGGCCTCTTTATGAAAAATTGGGATGATGATGACAAGCTCTGTCCACAAAAAAAAGATTACCAAGATTTAATTTCCATCTGTGATAAAATAAAAATCCCACTGTACACTGTCAACTTTACCCAGGAATATTGGGATAATGTATTTAAGGATTTTATTAAGGAGCTAGAGCTAGGATTCACTCCTAATCCAGATGTTCTTTGTAACCGTGAAATAAAATTTAAAGTACTGCTTGAAAAGGCTTTTTCGCTTGGTGCGGATTTTCTAGCTACTGGACACTATGCAAGTATCAATAACCAATTTGAATTGTGCACCAGTGTTGATACAAATAAAGATCAAACGTACTTTCTCTATACTATTAAACATGAAATTTTAAAGAAAGTTCTCTTCCCCTTAGGCTCATATCCTAAAAGCACAATCCGTAAAATTGCTAAAGATCATCACCTCATTACCCATGATAAAAAAGATTCTACAGGTATCTGCTTCATAGGTAAAAGAAATTTCAAAGAATTTATTCAACAATATATCCCCTCTGAGAAAGGTGGATTCTACACACTAGACGACACTTTTATTCAAGAAAATGATGGCGCACCTTTTTATACTATTGGTCAACGTAAAGGGCTAAATATTGGTGGAGAAGGTAAAGCTTGGTATGTTGTAGATAAAGATAACAAAGCCAACAAGGTATATGTTGTGCAAGGTGATACACACCCTGCTCTTTATGATACAACGCTGCTTGCTAATGAGATATCCTGGGTAGGAAAGCCTCCAGATCTTGATACTGCCTACAAGTGCTCTGCTAAAATTAGATATAGGCAGACAGCTCAAAAATGTCTTATTACACGCATATCTAAAGAGATCATTAAGGTAAAATTTTTGTTACCACAAAGAGCAATCACCCCTCGTCAATCTATTGTTTTCTATAAAGATAATGTCTGCCTAGGAGGTGCCATGATCATGCCAAAGAACGACTAAGATGTTGTGAAATTCCTCATATTTTGTTACTATTAGTGTATGAAACAATCTAAAACATACATTTGGAACAGACTCTTTGCTCGTTTTTTTGACTACTCATGCTTTTTTCTATCACTACTTTTTATTTTAGATCTTTTTACTGCAAATATTTATATCTATCCTATCACACTAATTCTCCTTCCCACTCTATTTATCCCAATAGAGGCCTTTCTTATTAAATTTTTTAATAGTACTCTAGGTCTTTCTCTTTTCAACCTAAAAATTGAAAAGATAACTAATAAAAAAATTACATTACGTGAGTCTTTAAAATTAAGTTATCTAAGGGCTAAACGTACTCAACTACTCTTCATTCCAATTATAAATCTACCCGCCTCATTCATTCATACAAGGCGCTGTATCAGACAGAAAACGCCTCTTTGCAGCAGGACCATTAAAGGTTTTATTATGAAAAAGAGTCACTCATCAATCAAAAAAAGGATCCTTACCTACATAGTAGCTACGCTCACCTTTGCTTGTACACTATTTCCTCATCAAATAATTAGCAAACTATCATATGTGCTGCCTAAAAAATTCCAGACGCATACTTTTGCTGTTGAAAAGAAATTTTTTTCTCTTCCATCTGAATGGAAAAAAATTACTGACAAAGACAACCTCTTC